>NZ_FNKB01000002.1:300000-391652 GCF_900102345.1 Leucobacter chromiiresistens
TCCACCGTCGGTCGATGCGCTGCCGCCGATGGCGAGGATGATCGAGGTCGCGCCGTGCTCGAGGGCTGCGGCGATCAGCTCACCCGTGCCGCGCGAGTTGGCGCGCAGCGCGTCACGCTGCGCGCGCGGCACCAGGGCCAGCCCCGAGGCGCGTGCGAGCTCCACAACGGCCGTCGAGGTCTGCAGGGCGAACGCCGCCTCGACCGGTGCTCCGAGCGGCCCGGTCACGGTCACCGGCACCTCCGTGAAGCCCGCAGCGATCGCCGCGTCGAGCGTGCCCTCTCCGCCGTCCGCCATCGGCACCACCGTGAGATCGGCGTCGGCCTCCACGGAGCGGATCCCCGCGGCGACGGCCTCGCCCACGCCGCGGGCGTCGAGAGCGTCCTTGAACTTGTCCGGAGCCACGACGATTCGCATACGTTCACGGTACCGGTTCGCGGCGCGCGGGCGCAGGGCAGCCCGAAATCGACGATTGTTCGGCGGCGACGCGATCCTGCCTCGCCGTGCACGTTTGAGCGGTAGGCTGAGACCGTCCTGGCGGCAGGCCCGCCTTTCCACGAGTACGGAGCCATGATTCCCGGTGAGCGACTTCTTGTCAGCACAGACACGCACTGAGACGGATTCTCTCGGCAGTGTCGAGATTCCCTCGTCCGCCTACTGGGGGGTGCACACGGCACGAGCCCACGAGAACTTCCCGATCGCGCGGCGCCCGGTCTCGGTCTACCCCGACTTCATCCGCGCGTTCGCCTGCGTGAAGCAGGCAGCGGCTCGGGCGAACCTCGAGATCGGCGCCCTCGACGAGCAGCGCGCGACCCTGATCGACCGCGCCTGCGAGGAGATCAAGACCGGCATGCTGCACGACCAGTTCGTCGTCGGCGTGATCCAGGGCGGCGCGGGCACCTCGACCAATATGAACGCCAACGAGGTGATCACGAACCGCGCGCTCGAGCTCGCGGGGCACGCCAAGGGCGACTACGGGTTCATCAACCCGAACGACCACACGAACCACAGCCAGTCGACGAACGACACGTACCCGACGGCCATCAAGATCGCCCTCGCCTTCTCCCTGGGCAGCCTGCTCGACGAACTCGGGCTGCTCGCGGAGTCGTTCGCGGCGAAGGGCCGCGAGTTCTCGCACATCATCAAGGTCGGCCGCACGCAGATGCAGGATGCGGTGCCGATGACGCTCGGCCAGGAGTTCAACGCCTTCGCCGTCACCCTGCGCGAAGACATCGAGCGGCTGCGCGAAGCGGTGTCGCTGCTGCGCGAGGTCAACATGGGCGCCACGGCGATCGGCACGGGCATCAACGCGCCGAAGGGGTACAAGGAGGCCGTGATCAAGCACCTCCGCGAGATCACGCAGCTCGAACTCGAGACCGCCGGCGATCTCGTCGAGTCGACCAGCGACACCGGCGTCTTCGTGACGTTCTCGGGTGCGCTCAAGCGCAGTGCGCTGAAGCTGTCGAAGATCTCGAACGACCTCCGCCTGCTCTCCTCCGGCCCGCAGGCCGGCCTCGGCGAGATCAACCTCCCGGCCCGCCAGGCCGGGTCGTCGATCATGCCGGGCAAGGTGAACCCCGTGATCCCCGAGGCCGTCACACAAGTGGCCTACTCGGTCGCGGGCGCCGACGTGACCGTGTCGATGGCGGTCGAGGCCGGTCAGCTGCAGCTGAACGCCTTCGAGCCGGTGATCGCGCACTCGCTCTTCCAGTCCATCACCTGGCTCGAGCGCGCCTGCCAGACGCTGCGCGTCAACTGCGTCGACGGCATCACCGCGAACGAGGCGCGCCTCGAAGACATGGTGTCGCGCTCCGTGACCGTCATCACGGCTCTCGCGCCGGTGATCGGCTACGCCGAAGCGGCGAAGCTCGCCAAGGAGGCCCTCGCCACGAACGAGAAGGTGTCCGAGCTCGTCACGTCGCGCGGGCTGCTCGACCAGGCGCAGCTCGACGAGATCCTCCAGCCGTCGAAGCTCGCGGGCCTCGCCCCCGAGACCGATGTCATCGACGTGATCACCGACGCGGCGATCCCCGCGCCCGAGAAGGTCGAAGACGGCGCGGGCACGCAGGTGACGAAGAAGCCCGCGAAGTAGCCGGGCAGACGAAACGGCCGGTGGGATCTCGGATCCCACCGGCCGTTTCTCGTTCGCGGCTCGGGCCGCGGGGCTGCTACGCCTCGACGCAGTGCGACGTGAGCGCGCCGATGCCCTCGATCGTCACGGTCACCTCGGTGCCGGGGCGGAGGTACAGCGGCGGCTTGCGCGAGCGCCCGGCGCCCCCCGGCGAACCCGTAGAGATGACGGTGCCCGGCAGCAGGGTGGCCTCCTGCGAGATCGAGGCGATGAGCTGCGCGACGGTGCGGATCATGAAGCCGGTCGTCGAATCCTGCACGCGCAGCCCGTCGACGTCGGTGGTGAGGCGCAGCGCCTGCGGGTCGGGGATCTGGTCGGCGGTCACCACGACGGGGCCGATCGGCGTGAAGCCGTCGAACGACTTGCAGCGCGACCACTGGGGCTCCTGGAACTGGATGTCGCGCGCGGTGACGTCGTTGATGACGGTGTAGCCGAACACGTAGTCGAGCGCCTCGTCGGCCGAGACGTTCTTCGCCGGCTTGCCGATGATCACGCCGAGCTCGCCCTCGTAATCGACTTCGGTGCTGACGTCACTCGAGAGGGGCACCTCGCCCTGGTGGGCGCCGAGGGAGTTCGGGAAGAGGGAGAACAGCACGGGGCCGGAGTCGTTGTCGAGGCTGAGCTCGCTCGCGTGCTCGTCGTAGTTCAGGCCCACGGCCAGTACGATCGGCGCGCCGATCACGGCCGGCGCGTACACGGCGTCGGCCAGGGGGGCCCAGGAGTCGCTCTCGGCGGCCGCTGCGGCATCTCGCACACGGCTGAGGGCGTCGTCGCCCGCGCCGATCAGCTGCTGCAGCGTCTCGTACGGCTGACCGAGCGCGCGGAGCGAGAGGTAACGGCCGTCGTCGACGACGACAAGCTCGGGGTCGGCGGCCGGAGCGGGGATCAAGTGTGCGAATCTCACAGTCACAGGTTACCGGAACCGCTGCCGCGTTGTTCGCGTCGTGCAGTCGAGGCACCGGGGCGCAGTTCCCCTGTGGGCGAACTCGGAGGCGGCGCGAGCGCGGTTTCGGCGAGAATGAACCCATGACTGAAACACCGCAGACGAAGCCCGAGATCGAGTTCCCCGAGGGCCCCGCGCCCACCGAACTGCAGATCGTCGACATCGTGGAGGGCTCGGGCGAGGAGGCTCTCGCGAGCTCGACCGTCGACGTGCACTACCTCGGCGTCGAGTACGACACGGGCGAGGAATTCGACTCGTCGTGGGGTCGCGGCGAATCGATCAACTTCCCGCTGCGCGCGCTCATCCAGGGCTGGCAGGTCGGCATCCCCGGCATGAAGGTCGGCGGCCGCCGCAAGCTCATCGTTCCCGCCGCTCAGGCGTACGGCACGTCGGGCGGTCACCCGCTGTCGGGCAAGACGCTCATCTTCGTCATCGATCTGCTCGGCGTCAGCTGATCCTCTGATCCTCCCATCTGAGGCCGGCGGAGCCGCCGGCCGACGACGTCGCATCTCCACGGCCGAGGGCCGCTCGTTCACGCGGGCGCCCCTCGGCCGTCGTCGTCCCGGAACGCCGCCGACTCCGAGCGGTGGTACCGTTTCTGTGTTCAGCGAACACTCAGTGTGACGGAGAGGAGCTGCCCGTGACGGAGGCGCAGCAGGTGACGGACGAGCGGAGACCCACCGGAGCGTGGGGAGGTGTCGACCGCTACTTCAAGATCACCGAGCGCGGATCCTCCTTCGGAACCGAGGTGCGCGGCGGGCTCGTCACCTTCGTGACGATGGCCTACATCGTCATTCTGAACCCGATCATCCTCACGAGCGGCGTCGACGTCGAGGGCAACACCCTCTCGTTCCCCGCCGTCAGCGCCGTCACCGCCCTCACCGCGGGCGTGATGACGATCCTGTTCGGCCTCGTCTCCCGCCTCCCGTTCGGCTTCGCCGCGGGCCTCGGCATCAACGCGTTCCTCGCGTTCTCCGTCGTCGGCCAGGTCACCTGGCCCGAGGCGATGGCGCTCGTCGTCATCAACGGCGTGCTCATCGTGCTGCTCGCCGCGACGGGCCTGCGCCGCATGATCTTCGATGCCGTGCCGGTCGAGCTCAAGCTCGCCATCACCGTCGGCATCGGTCTCTTCATCGCGTTCATCGGCTTCGTCAACTCGGGGTTCGTGACGGCGACGGGAAGCGCCTCCCCGCCCGTCGGGCTCGGGATCGGCGGCTCCGTCGTGACGGTGCCGACCCTGATCTTCGTGGTGACGCTGATCCTCACGGGCGTGCTCGTCGCCGCGAAGGTGAAGGGCGGTCTGCTCATCGGCCTCGTCTCGGGCACCGTCATCGCCGTCGTCGTCGAGGCCATCTGGCACCTGGGCGCGGCCACGGAGAACCCCGGCGGCTGGGGGCTCACGGTGCCCGCGCTCGACGGAGCGCCGTTCGGCATCCCCGATCTCGGGCTCGTCGGGGCGGTCAGCTTCGACCTGGGGCGCGTCGGGATCGTCACGATCGTGATGCTCGTCTTCACCCTGCTCTTCACGAACTTCTTCGACGCGATGGGCACGATGACCGGGCTGTCGCGCGAGGCCGGGCTCGCCGACGCGCAGGGCAACTTCCCGCGGCTGAAGTCGGCGCTCGTCGTGGAGGGCGTCGGCGCGATCGCGGGCGGTCTGACGTCGTCGTCGTCGAACACCGTCTTCATCGAGTCGGGCGCGGGCATCGGCGAGGGAGCGCGCACCGGCTTCGCGAACATCGTGACGGGGCTCATGTTCCTGCTCGCCATGTTCTTCACGCCGCTGACGCAGATCGTTCCCACGGAGGTCGCGGCTGCCGCCCTCGTGATCGTGGGCGCGCTGATGATGGCGCAGATCAAGCACATCGATCTCACCGACTTCCGGGTGCTGCTGCCGGTGTTCCTCACCGTCGCGGTCATGCCCATGACCTACTCGATCGCCAACGGCATCGGCGCGGGCTTCGTGGCGTGGGTGCTCGTGCACGCCTGCTCGGGCCGCGCCAAGCAGGTGCACTGGCTCCTCTGGGTCGTGGCGGCCGGCTTCGTGCTGTTCTTCGCGCGCGGACCGATCGAGGCGGCGCTCGGGGTCTGATACCCGAGCGGCGAGCGCCGGGCGCCGGGTGGCTCCCGGCGCCGCGGCGAGCGCCCGGCGCCGGGCTCAGCGACGGGGCGCGTGGCCGTTCTTCGCGCCGGCGGCGCCGGTGCGCTGCGCGAGGAGATGGTCGAGGATCGGTTCGAGCACGGCCAACCCGTCGCGCACGCCCCCAGTGGAGCCGGGCAGGGTGATGACGAAGGTCGAGCCGACGAATCCGGCGACGCCCCGGGTGAGCACCGCGGCGGGCAGGTGCTCGGCGCCCCGTCGGCGCAGCTCCTCGATGATCCCGGGGAGCTCGAGTTCGAGGAGCGGGGCGACGGCCTCGGGCGTGCGATCGCTGGGCGACACCCCGGTGCCTCCGGTCGTCACGAGCACCGCGGGAGCGGCGCCGAGCGCGGCCCGCACGGCGCGGCCGACCTCGTCGCCGTCGGCGACCACCGCCGGCTCGGGCGTGGCGAAGCCCCGCGCGCGCAGCCACTCCGCGATGTGCGGGCCGGTGGTGTCGGGCGCCTCGCCCGCGGCCGCGCTCGTCGAGGCGACGACCACGCGGGCGGAGCGCCGGGTCTCCGCGGTCACGGCGCGACCCAGTCGCCGCTCTTGCCGCCGGCCTTCGCCAGCACGCGCGTTCCGGTGATGACGGCGTGGTGATCGACGGCCTTGATCATGTCGTAGAGCGTCAGGGCGGCGACGCTCACCGCGGTCAGGGCCTCCATCTCCACCCCGGTCACCCCGCGAGTCGACACGGTCGCGACGATGCGCACGCGGTCGGTCTCGCTCTCGAAGTCGATCGCCACCTTCGAGAGCGGCAGCGGATGGCAGAGCGGAATCAGATCGGGCGTGCGCTTGGCGGCCATGATCCCCGCGATGCGCGCCGTGCCGAGCGCTTCGCCCTTCGGCAGGTCTCCGGTGACGAGGCGTTCGACCACGTCGGCCCGGGTCTCGAGCACGGCCTCCGCCGTCGCGGTGCGCTTGGTCACCGCCTTGTCGCCGACGTCGACCATGTGCGCGCTGCCGTCGGCGCGCAGGTGGGTGAGGTCTCCCGCTGCGGCGCTGTCGATTCGGGGTGCGGAGTCAGGCATCGAACCTCTGGATCTCGATCGGGGAGCCGGCGGCGAGGTGCGCGACTCCGATGGGGATGTGGGCGAGCAGTTCGGCGCTCGCCAGGTCTGCGAGCAGATGGGAGCTCGGCGGTGAGAGCGCCACGGAGCCGTCGGCGAGGAATCGCCCGCGGCGCACCTGGTGCTTGTGCTCCGGCGACGCGGTGTCGTGCGCCAGCCGGGCGGTGGTGCGCGCACCTCGGGCGGGCAGGCCCGCGTGCTCGCGCAGCAGGGGGAGCAGGAAGAGCTCGGCGGAGAGCGCGGAGCTCACGGGGTTGCCGGGGAAGCAGAGCGTCGGCAGGCGCACGCCGTCGATGTCGACGGTTCCCGCGCCCTGCGGGCCGCCGGGCTGCATGGCGATGGCCGTGAACTCCACGCCCGATCCGACCGTCACGCCCGATCCGGCCCGACCACTCCGATCGCCCGCGCCGAACGCGTCGCGCACCACTTCGAAGGCGCCGGCGCTGATGCCGCCCGAGGTCACGAGCAGGTCGTGCTCGCCCGCCGCCGCGATGCAGGCGCGGAGCGCCTCGGGCCGGTCGGCGACGCGGCGCGCCGTCACCTCGGCGCCGGCGTCGCGGAGGGCGGCCGCGAGCAGGGGAGCGTTCGCGTCGTAGATGCGACCGGGGGCGAGCGGCTCGCCCGGGGCGGTCACCTCGTCGCCGGTCGACACGAGCAGGATGCGCACGCGTCGGCGCACGGGCACGGTCGCGACGCCCGCGCTCGCGAGCAGCCCGATCGATGCGGGCCGGAGCCGGGCGCCCGCGAGCAGCAGCGGCGCACCGACGGCGTGATCGGAGCCCTGCTCGCGCACGAAGGCGCCGGGCTGCGGGGCGCTCGCGAACGTCACGGTCTCGGCGGCCCGCGCGTCGGGCGGTGCGGGATCGCTCGGTCGGCGCAGCCGCCCGAAGCGCGGAGGCTCCGCCTGCTCGATGGGGATCACCGCGTCGGCTCCGACCGGGATCGGCGCGCCGGTCATGACCGGGTAGGCGGTTCCCGGGGCGCACGCGATCGGGGCGTCGCCGGCCGCCGCGGCGAGGCCGACGACGAGGGTGCGCGGCGCGCGGTCTGCGAAGTCGGCGGTGCGCACCGCGTAGCCGTCCATCTGGGAGTTGTCGAAGGGCGGCAGCGGGATCTCGGCGCGTATTTCGCACGTAGCGATGCGACCGGAGAGCGCCGCATCGTCGATGGGGAGCCGCTCGGGCTCCCGGAGCGCGACGGCGCGCAGCGCGGGGGCGAGGAGCGCGGCGACGATCGCCGCGTGCTCGGTGTGGGTGCGCACCGTCACCCTCCCGCGAACGCCGGGAGCACGTCCACCACGTCGCCCGTGATCGCGCCGTCGTCGCGGCGCACGGTGCCGTCGACGAGGAACGAGCCGGAGCGGATCACCCGATGCATGGTCTCGCCGTACTGCTCGACCAGCTCGGCGCGGAGCGCCGCGAGCGTCGCCGGCGCGTCGAGCTCCCAGGCCTCCTCCTCGAGGCCGGCGGCATCGGCGGCGGCCGCGAAGTATCTGACGGTGATGCGAGCCATACCGCCATGGTAGCGAACCCCTGCCGGGGCGGCTCGTAGACTGGGGGCATGCCTGCGGTGCGTGGTACTCGGTCGACGCAGTCGGAGCGCGCGAGCGCCCGGCCCGGCCCGCTCGTCGCGCCCGCCGCATCGCTGACCGACAGCGCGGCGGCCCGAGCGCAGCGGCAGATCACCCTCCCGGGATTCGGCGAGGAGGCGCAGCGGCGGCTCGCCGGCGCGAGCGTGCTCGTGGTCGGCGCAGGCGGCCTGGGGTGCGCGAGTGCGCCCTACCTCGCGGGGGCCGGGGTCGGCCGCATCGGGCTGCTCGACGACGACCTCGTCGAGCTGTCGAACCTGCACCGGCAGGTCACCCACCGCACCTCGGATGTGGGCCGCACGAAGGTCGATGCGCTCGCCGAGTCGGTGCGCGCCCTCGATCCGGCCGTCTCGGTCGTGCGCCACCGCGAGCGGCTGACCGCCGAGAACGCGCTCGAGCGCTTCGCCGAGTACGACCTCGTGCTCGACGGGAGCGACAACTTCGCGACGAGGTACCTCACGAACGACGCGGCGGAGCTCTCGGGCACGCCGCTCGTGTGGGGAGCCATTCTGCAGTACTCGGGTCAGGTCGGCGTGGCGTGGCACGCCCACGGCCCCGGCTACCGCGATCTCTTCCCCGTGCCGCCGCCCGCCGAGAGCGTGCTCAACTGCGCGGTGGGCGGCGTGCTGCCGGGGTTGTGCGGCACGGTGGGGTCGCTCATGGCGACCGAGGCCCTCAAGCTCATCACGGGCATCGGCGACCCCCTGATCGGTCGGGTGCTGCTGTACGACGCGCTCGCGGCGCGCACGCGGGAGCTCCACGTGCGGCGCGACCCTGCGGCCGCCCCCGTCACCGAGCTGATCGACTACGAGCGGTTCTGCGGCACCACGAAGTCCGCGCCGGCGGCGCACGCGCTCGGCGCCGACGCCGCGGACTTCGCCGAGGAGCTGCGCGGGGGAGCGGCGATCCGCGTCATCGATGTGCGCACCGCGCAGGAGTTCGCGGAGCGCCGCGTCGGTTCAGCGACCCGGATCGGGGTGGATCGCATCGAGTCGGGCGACCTCGCCGGCGACGGTGGGGGCGGCGTCGACGCGCCGATCCGCGTGTACTGCGAACGCGATCCGCGGTCGATCCGCGCCGCCGAGGCGCTGGCGTCGCAGGGGTTCACCGACGTGCGCTTCGTGCGCGGCGGCATCGCGCAGCTCGCGAGGATCGCGCCGGAGCTCATCGTCAGAGCAGCAGACGGCCCGTCGAGCGCGGGCGACTCGGAGGGAGACGCATGAACGACGCCGGAGCCGGCATCACGCACGAGCCGATCGACGAGGCGGCGGTGCGCGCCGCCGTCGGTGCGCCGGAGTGCGGCGCCCTCGTGATGTTCCACGGGATCGTCCGCGACCACGACGGCGGGCGCGGGGTCGCGGCGCTCGACTACCGGGCGCACCCCGACGCGGAGCGCTTCATCTCCGAGTGCGTCGCGACCGAGCGCGCGGCCACCGGGCTGCGGCTCGCCGCCGTGCACCGCGTCGGGGCGCTGCGAATCGGCGACGCCGCCCTCGTCGCGGCCGCATCCGCACCGCACCGCGCCGAGGCCTTCGCCGCGGTCGAGCGCCTCGTCGAGCGCATCAAGCACGAGGTGCCGATCTGGAAGCGCCAGCACTTCGCCGACGGCGTGAGCGAGTGGGTGGGGCTGTAGGGGCGCTGCAGCGCGGTCAGCCGCCGATGTACGACATCTCGATGCGCTCGCGATCCGGAGCCGCGTCTCCGAGTTGCGCGCGCAGCTCCGAGTAGCGGTCGTCGCGCACCGACCACACGCCCGCGAGCGCGCTCCGCACCTGCTCGTCGCCCGCCCCCGAGCGCAGCAGATCGCGCAGATCGAAGCCGCGCGACGCGAACAGGCAGGTGTACAGCTTGCCGTCGGCCGACACCCGTGCCCGCGTGCACGTACCGCAGAAGGCGCCCGTCACGCTCGAGATCACGCCGATCTCGCCGGAGCCGTCGCGGTAGCGCCACCGCTTCGCGGTCTCCCCCTCGCGGGTCTCGGCGACGGGCGCGAGGGGGTGCACCGCATCGATGCGGGCGACGATCTCCGCCGACGGCACGACGTCGTCGAGCACCCACCCGTTGCTCGCGCCGACGTCCATGTACTCGATGAAGCGCAGCACGTGACCGCGCTGCCGGAAGTGCTCGGCGAGCGGAACGATCTCGTCGTCGTTCACCCCGCGCTTCACGACGGCGTTCACCTTCACGGGCCCGAGGCCGGCCTCGCGAGCGGCGTCGATGCCGTCGAAGACGCGGGCGAGCGGAAACCGCACGTCGTTGATCGCCTGGAACCGGTGCTCCTCGAGCGAGTCGACCGAGACGGTGACGCGATCGAGGCCGGCCTCGCGCAGCCCGGCCGCTTTGACGCGCAGCGCCGAGCCGTTCGTCGTGAGCGCCAGGTCGGGCTTCCGGCCGTCGGGCGTGCGCAGCGCCGCGAGACGGGAGATGAGCTCCTCGATGCCGCGGCGCAGCAGCGGCTCGCCGCCCGTGAGGCGCAGCTTGTCGACGCCGAGGCTCACGGCCGCGCCGGCGACCCGTTCGATCTCGTCGAAGCTGAGCAGCTCGTCGCGCTCCATGAACTGGTAGTCGCTGCCGAAGAGCTCCTTCGGCATGCAGTAGACGCAGCGGAAGTTGCACCGGTCGGTGACCGAGATGCGGAGGTCGCGGAGCGCCCGCCCGCGGGTGTCGGCGAGACCGCCGCCTCCCGTCGCGGGCAGCTGTCGGGCGCGGCCCCGCGGTCGCGCAACGGGCATCGACTTCGGCATCGCCGCACCTCCCCTGCGCGCCACCCTAGCAGCTGCGCTCCGGGGCGGGCGGTGAGCGTCACATCGTGCGGGCCGAGGCGCGCCCCTGCACCACGAAGAGGGCGGCGAGGGCGATGGCGATGAGGATCAGCGAGAGCGCCAGCGCCGTGTCCTGACTCACGCCCGCACCGTTGAACGCCGTGTAGATCGCCAGCGGAACGGTGCGCGTCGTGCCCCCGGCGTTGCCCGCGAAGAGCGCGGTCGCGCCGAACTCGCCGAGGGCGCGGGTGAAGCACAGCACGACGCCGGCGGTGAGGCCGGTGCGGATCAGCGGCAGGGTGACCCGGAAGAGGGTCGCGGCGGGCGTCGCGCCGAGGGTGGCGGCGGCGTCGGCGAAGGCGGGGGTGAGGGTGCGCAGCGCGCTCTCGACGGAGATGACGAGGAACGGGAGCGAGACGAACGTCTGCGCGATCACCACCGCGGCAGTCGTGAACGGGATGCGGATGCCGGCGTCGGCGAGGGCGTCGCCGAGCACCCCGCCGCGCCCGAGCAGGGAGAGGAGCGCCAGGCCTCCGACGAGCGGCGGCAGCACGAGCGGCAGCGTCACGACGCCGCGCAGCAGCACCGCCCACCAGCCGCGCGCCCGGGAGAGCACGACGGCGAGGGGCACGCCGAGCGCGACGCAGCAGAGGGTCGCCGCGCCCGCGGTGCCGAGCGAGAGCAGCAGCGCGCTTCCGGTCTCGGGCGCGGCGAGGGTCGCCGGCAGCTCCGCCCAGTTCATGCGCGAGAGCAGCGCGATGAGCGGAAGCACGAGCAGGGCGCCGCCGAGCAGCGCGGGCCCGATCACGAGCGCGGGCACCGCGCGACGGGTGCGGCTCGTCGCCCGACGGGGCGGGCGGCGAGCGATCCCGCCCCCGCTCACGACCCCGTTCACGGCCCCGGCACCGGGCCGAATCCGAGCTCCCGCAGGCGCGTTTGCGCGGCGTCCGTCAGCAGGAACCGGGCGAACTCCTCCGCGGCGGCCCCCGACGCCGACCCCTCGATCGGGGCGATGAGGTAATCGCCGGCGGCGGTCTCGGCAGCGGGGATCTCGATGCCGACGACATCGCCGGCCGAGCGCAGCACATCTGAACGGTAGACCAGGCCGGCGTCGGCCTCGCCGGAGGCGACCTTCGTGAGCACGGCCGTGACGTTCTGCTCCTCGCTGGCGGCCTGCACCTCCACGCCGTCGCGGTCGAGCAGCGCTCGCGCGGCCGCGCCGCAGGGCACCTCCGCCGCGCAGAGCACCACCGTCGGCTGCGCCCCGGTCGCTGCGCCGCTCCCCAGGTCGGCGAGCGACTCGATGCCGAGCGGATTTCCCGGGGCGACCGCGATCTGCAGGGTGCTCGTCGCGAAGAGCGTGGGGTCGGTGGCGAGGAGGCCGTCGTCGGCGACGCGCTGCATGGTGGCCGCATCGGCGGAGGCGAAGACGTCGACGGGGGCGCCTCCCACGATCTGCGCGGCCAGCACGGAGGAGCCGTCGAAGGTGAGCGCGCGAATCTCGACGTCGGGGTGCTCCGCCGTGAAATCGTCGGCGACCTCCGTCATCACCTCCTGCAGTGAGGCGGCGGCTGCGATCGTGAGGCTCCCCGACAGCTGCGATCCGGTCCCGTCGCCGACGGCCTCCTCCGTGGCGGGGGCCGTGCCGCAGCCCATCAGGGCGAGGAGGGCGACGGCGACCCCTGCGGCGCCCGCGCGCCGGAAGCGGTCGCGCACGGCCTCGGTCATGGCTCTCAGTGTATGAGACCGCGAGAGCGGGCACACGGTTGACGCGAGTTGGATCTCCCACTAGTTTCTGGAGCAGAGCGACCCTCCGAGCACCGGAGCCGGTCGACGAGCTGGGCCGGGGGAGACCTCGGCCGCTCTTCACGCAGTGCGGCGAGAGGGGATCGGAATGCGCAGACGGCCCGAACGAGAGCAGCCGGGGTACCGGTGCGGTCGCGGCCGAGCGGGCGGCCGCGCGGGCGGCTGGATCGGGGCGCGCTGATGCCGAACTACCGCTTCCGCTGCGCCGAGGGGTGCGAGTTCGACGCGATGTACTCGATGAGCGATGTGCCGCGACAGGCGGAGTGCGCCGCCTGCGGGGCGCTGGCGAAGCGCGTGATCACCGCCCCGCACCTCTCCGCCTCGGGCGGCAGCGCGTATGGCCTGCTCGATCGCGCCGCCCGCAGCGCGCACGAGCCGCAGGTGGTGGATCGCCTGCCCGGTCGCGGCGCCGCGCCGCGCCAGCCCGTCAGCCGCAATCCGCTGCACGCGAAGCTGCCGAGGCCCTGACCGTACGACCCGCAGCACCCTACCCGGAGGAGAGGACGACCCGATGCCCGAACACGTATTCCGACTGGACTCGAGCAAGAAGTTCACCGAGCAGGAGCAGGTGGGCCACAACCGCTGGCACCCCGAGATCCCGCCCGTCGCCACCGTGAAACCGGGAGACGCCTTCCGCGTCGACTGCCGCGAGTGGTTCGACGGGGCGATCGTCAACGACGACTCGGCGCAAGACATCCTCGACGCCCCGCTGCTCACCGTGCACACGCTGAGCGGCCCGTTCCGCGTCGAGGGCGCGAAGCCGGGCGACCTGCTCATCGTCGACATCCTCGACGTCGGCCCGATCCCGCAGGAGGATTCGGGGCCGCTCGCCGGGCAGGGCTGGGGCTACACGGGCATCTTCGCGAAGCGCAACGGCGGCAGCTTCCTCACCGAGCAGTTCCCCGACGCGTACAAGGCGATCTGGGACTTCTCGGGCCAGACGGCCACCTCGCGTCACGTGCCCGGGGTGTCGTTCACCGGCATCATCCACCCGGGGCTCATGGGAACGGCGCCGTCGGCCGGGCTGCTCGCGAAGTGGAACGCCCGCGAGGCCGCGCTCATCGCCACGGACCCCGACCGGGTGCCCCCGCTCGCCCTGCCGCCCGAGGCCGATCACGCCGTGCTCGGAGGTCTCGACCGCGCGGAGTGGGCGCGCGTCGGCGGCGAGGCGGCGCGAACGGCGCCGCCTCGGGAGAACGGCGGCAACCAGGACATCAAGAACTTCACGAAGGGGTCGCGCGTCTTCTACCCCGTCTTCGTCGATGGCGCCAACCTCTCCGTCGGCGACCTGCACTTCTCGCAGGGCGACGGTGAGATCACCTTCTGCGGCGCGATCGAGATGGGCGGTTTCATCGACCTCCGCGTCGACCTGATCCCGAACGGCATGGAGACCTACGGCGTGCACGAGAACGCGATCTTCATGCCCGGAAACGTCGAGCCGCAGTACAGCCACTGGCTCGCCTTCTCGGGCACATCGGTGACGCTCGACGGCGAGCAGCGCTACCTCGACTCGCACCTCTCGTACCAGCGGGCGTGCCTCCACGCCATCGAGTACCTCACCAAGTTCGGCTACAGCCCCGAGCAGGCGTACCTGCTGCTCGGAGCGGCGCCGATCGAGGGTCGCCTCTCGGGCGTCGTCGACATTCCGAATTCGTGCTCCACGGTCTACCTGCCGACGGAGATCTTCGACTTCGACCCGCGCCCCTCCCAGGCCGGGCCGACGCAGATCGACCCGGGCATCGGCGCACCGCGCGCCGCCGCCTGACGCGGAGGCCCGAGGCGGTCGCCCCGCGGGTCGGCGAGACCGCGTCCCGGGGCGGCCGCCCCGCGACGCGACCTGCGCGCCCCCCGAGGCGGCCGCCGGCCCCGGACTCACACCGTGACCGGCCGGCCCACCCCCACGGGCGTGTTCGAGGGCTCGAGCCGCACCACGACCGCCTTCGAGACCGGGGTGCCGCTCTCGAGCGCGGTGCTGTCGAGCGGCACCAGCACGTTCGCCTCCGGGAAGTACGCGGCGGCGCATCCGCGCGCCGTCGGGTACGCCACGGTGCGGAACCCCCGCAGCACGCGATCGGGCTGATCCTTCCACTCGCTGAAGATGTCGACCGTCTGCCCGTCCGAGAGACCGAGCTCGGCGAGGTCGTCGGGGTGCACGAAGATCACCGAGCGCCCCTTCTTGATGCCCCGGTACCGGTCGTTGAGGCTGTAGATCGTCGTGTTGAACTGATCGTGCGATCGGACGGTCTGCAGGATCAGCCGGCCGGGCGGGCACTCGACGTGCTCCAGCTCGTTCACCGTGATGCGGGCCTTCCCCGTCGCGGTGTCGAAGCGCCGCTCGTCGCGGGGGCCGTTGGGCAGCAGGAAGCCGTCCTTCCGGCGCGTTCGCGCGTTGTAGTCCTCGCAGCCCGGCACGACGCGCGAGATGTGATCCCGGATCACGTCGTAGTCGTCGATCATGGCGAGCCAGTCGATGCCGTGCCGGGAGCCGAGCGTCGCGTGGGCGATGCCGGCGATGATCGCGATCTCCGACCGCACCTGCTCGGAGATGGGCGGCACCTGCCCGTGCGATGCGTGGACCGCGCAGACCGTGTCCTCGACCGTGACGTACTGGGGGCCGCTGAGCTGCACGTCCACCTCCGTGCGCCCGAGCACCGGGAGGATCAGCGCCTCCTCGCCCGTGATCACGTGCGACCGGTTGAGCTTCGTCGACAGCTGCACGCTCAGCCGCGTCTTGCGCATCGCCGACTCGGCCAGGTTCGTATCCGAGATGGCGCCGAGCAGATTGCCGCCGAGCCCGAACCAGACCTTGATGCGCCCCTCGTCGAGCGCGCGGATGCCCTGCACGGCGTCCACGCCGTGCTCCCGCGGCGGCTCGAATGAGAACTCCGCGCCGAGCGCGTCGAGGAAGGAGTCGGGCATCTGCTCCCAGACCCCCATCGTGCGGTCGCCCTGCACGTTCGAGTGCCCGCGGATGGGGGAGGCGCCCGCGCCCGGGCGCCCGATGTTGCCGCGCAGCAGCAGCAGGTTGATGATCTCCTTGATCGTGTCGACGCTGCGGCGATGCTGCGTGATGCCCATCGCCCACGCGATGATCACCCGGTCGGCGCGCAGGTAGCGCTCCGCGAACTCGTCGATCTCCGCGGCCGACAGCCCGGTCGCGCGTTCGACGGCGGCGTCGTCGACCTGCACGATGTGCTCGGCGAACGCCTCGAAGCCGTCGCAGTGCTCGGCGATGAACTCGTGATCGAGCACCGTGCCCGGCGCTCGCCGCTCGGCCTCGATCACCCGCTTGGAGACGGCCTGCAGCAGGGCCGCGTCACCCCCGGAGCGGATCTGCAGGAACTGGTCGGCGATCTGTATCGGCTTGCCGACGTAGCCGCGCACCTTCTGCGGATCCTTGTACCCGAGCAGCCCGGCCTCGGGCAGCGGGTTCACCGCGACGACGCTGGCGCCGTTTTCCTTAGCCTCTTCGAGCGCGGTGAGCATGCGGGGGTGGTTGGTGCCCGGATTCTGGCCCATGATGACGATGAGATCGGACTCGAGGAAGTCGTTGTACGCGATCGTCGACTTGCCGATGCCCACCGTGTAGGTCATCGCGGTGCCGGTCGACTCGTGGCACATGTTCGAGCAGTCGGGCAGGTTGTTCGTGCCGAGCACGCGCGCGAAGAGCTGGTAGATGAACGCCGCCTCGTTCGAAGCGCGCCCGCTCGTGTAGAACGACGCCTCGTCGGGGTGATCGAGGGCGTTCAGGTGCCCGGCGGCGATGTCGAACGCGCGATCCCAGCTCACCGGCTCGTAGTGATCGGAACCGGCCGGCTTGTAGACCGGCTCGGTGATCCGGCCCTGCATGCCCAGCCAGTACTCGGTCTTGTCCTCGAGGGAGGTGAGCGAGTGCTCCTTCCAGAACGCGCGCGGCACGGTGACGGGGGTCGCCTCCCACGTCACGGCCTTGCCGCCGTTCTCGCAGAACTCGGCGATCTTGCGGTGCTCCGGGTCGGGCCACGCGCAGCTCATGCAGTCGAAGCCGTCCTTGTGGTTGATCTTCGTCATGAGCTTCGCCGTGCGGGCGAGGCCCAGCGTCTTCACTGCGGGCTCCATCGAGTGGAAGACCCCGCCCATGCCGGCGGCGTAGTCCTTCGGCTCGGTGACCTCGATGTCGGCGTCGGAGAAGTCTTCGCGGGGGGCCTTCGGGCTCATGGCTGCACTGCTTTCTCGAGGGGGTCGACGGCGTCGGCGGCGGCGTCGGCGCGGTGGCCGGGGGCGTCGGCGGCGGTGTCGCCGGAGGTATCGGAGACGCGGTCGTCGCGGCTGTAGACGACCATGGAGTCGCCGCGGAGGAACCCGACGAGGGTCAGATTCGACGCCTCGGCGAGCTCGACCGCGAGCGATGAGGGGGCGGAGACCGCGGTGAGCATGGGGATGCCGGCCATCAGCGCCTTCTGCGTGAGCTCGAAGCTCGCGCGCGCCGACACCATGAGCACGGTGGATCGCAGGGGCAGCAGCCCCTGCAGCAGCGCCCAGCCGATCACCTTGTCGACGGCGTTGTGCCGCCCCACGTCTTCGCGGAGCACCAGCATCTCGCCCGTGCGGCCGTCGAAGAGCGCCGCCGCGTGCAGGCCGCCCGTGCGCTTGAAGACCGCCTGCTCCGCGCGCAGCTGCTCGGGGAAGCCGACGATCGTCGCGGCGTCGACGACGAGCGGATCATCGGCGACGGTGAACCGGGATCGGGTGTGCACCGCGTCGATCGTCGCCTTGCCGCAGAGACCGCACGAGCTCGTCGTCGTGAAATTGCGCTGCAGACTGGGGTCGGGTGGTGCGACGCCGGGGCCGAGCGCCACGTCGAGCACGTTGTAGGTGTTCGGCTCGCCGTCGCTCGCGCAGTGGATGGCGGCCGAGAAGTGCTGCTGCTCGTGGATCACGCCCTCGGAGACCAGGAAGCCGGCGGCGAGTTCGACGTCGTGCCCCGGCGTGCGCATGGTCACCGCCAGCGACGTGCCCCCGACGCGGATCTCGAGGGGCTCCTCCACGGCGAGGAAATCGGCTCGTCGAACTCGGGATCCGCCCACGGTGAGGCGGGTCACTCTCCGACGCGCTGCGATACGTGACACCCCTCTTGGATACCATTGAAGGTGATCGGGAGCAAGGCGTCGAACCGGCGCGAACCGGATTCGGAAGCGGGGTGGCCAGCGCATGTCCAGTAGCGAGCGCCCGCGGCACGCGCCCGAGCCCGGCGCTCCGGGCACTGCGCCGGTTCCCGTCGACGAGCACCTGCGGGCCGTACTCGACGCGGCCACCCCGCTCCCCGTCGAGACCGCGCAGCTCAGGGCGGCCATCGGCCTGGTGCTCGCCGCCGACGTGGTCGCGGGCGTCGACCTGCCGCTCTGGGACAACTCCGCGATGGACGGGTACGCCGTGCGGGCGGTCGACACGGCGCTGGCCTCGGAGGGCGCGCCCGTGCGGCTCGCGGTGATCGGCGAGGTCGCCGCGGGTCACGGCGGCGATCCGCTGCTGTCGCCCGGCACCGCGGTGCGGATCATGACCGGGGCCCCACTGCCGAGCTCCGCCGACGCCATCGTTCCGGTGGAGCAGACCCGGGCGGAGGGCGAACCGGGCGACTGGGCCGAGCACCGGGTGGCGGTGCTGCGCGAAGCCGCTCCCGGAGCGCACGTGCGCCGACGCGGCGAGGATGTGGTCGCGGGGGAGCGCATCGCCCGGGCGGGGGAGCAGCTCGGCGCCCGGCGCGCCGCCGCGATCGCCGCCGCCGGCGTGGCTGAGGTGCGGGTGCGCCCCCGCCCGCGGGTCGCGGTGATCGCCACGGGGTCCGAGCTGCGTTCGAGCGGAGCCCCGCTCGAACGGGGGCAGATCCCCGAGTCGAACTCCGTGCTCGTCTCCGCACTGCTGGCCGAAGACGGCATCGAGCCCGTCTCGGTCGCCGTGAGCGACGACGACGCGGCCGGTTTCGCGGCACGCCTCGCGCAGCTCGACGGACGCGTCGACGCGGTGATCACCACCGGCGGCGTGGGGCCCGGCCTCCACGACGTCGTGCGGATCGCGCTCGCCGCCGAGCCGGGGGTGCGGGCGGTGCGGGTCGCCGTGAAGCCCGGGCAGCCGCAGTGCTTCGGGCGACTGCGGGGCGGAGCGCTGATCTTCGCGCTCCCGGGCAACCCGGTCAGCGCCGCCGTCAGCTACGAGCTCTTCGTGCGGCCCGCGCTGCGGCACCTGCAGGGAGCGGCGAGACTCCACCGGTCGCGAGTGCCCGCGACGGTCGACGAGGGCTGGCGGGGCAGCTCCGACCGCACGCAGGTGCTCCCCGTCCGGATGCGCAGCACCCCCGACGGCCTCCGATGCGCGCCCGCGGTGGAGCCGCGCGGATACTCGCACGCCGTCGCCCGTCACGGCGCCGCCGAGGGATACGCCATCGTCGAACCGGGGCGCGGCGACGTGGCGGCGGGGGAGACGGTGGAGACCGTCGTCGTCGCATGGTGAACGCGCCCGTGCTCGGCGCCGTCGTCTTCGCGGGCGGCCGCGGCTCCCGATTCGGCGGCGTCGACAAGGCGGCGCTCGAGCTGGGAGGAGTGCCGCTCGTGGAGCGCGCCGTGGCCGCCGCCGAGCAGGCCGGGGTCGATGCGCCGATCGTGGTGGGCCCGCCGGGCGCAGCACCCGCCCGCTGCACGACCGTGCGCGAGCAGCCGCCGTACTCGGGGCCGCTCGCCGCGCTCGCCGCCGCCCTCGCGGTCCTCCCTCCCGACGCCGACGAGGTGCTGCTGCTCGCCTGCGATCTGGTGCGGCCCGACGAGGTCGTCGCCCGTCTGCGCGCGAGCGCCCCGTCGAACGACGAGGACGGGGTGCTCCTGCGCGACCCCGACGGGCGCGCGCAGTGGCTCGCCGGCCGCTACCGGGTGGCCGCGCTGCGCGACGCGGTCGCGGCGCTCGGCGGCGACGTGGCGGGGCGCCCGCTGCGCCGCGTCATGAACGCCCTGCGTCTTCGTCCGCTCGACGCGAGCGCGGAGACCGTCGCCGACATCGACACCCCCGAAGACCTCGAGCGGGCCCGCCGCACGACGCGGCCGGCCGACCCGGCGAACACGGGGGCGTACCCTGAGACCGAACGTGCACCTGGAGGCGCCATGACGCAATCGCATCATCTCCCGCCCGAGGCCCTCGACGCCTGGCTCGTCGCCGCAGCGGCCGAACTCGGCGTCGAGCCCGACGCCGTGCGCATCGGCACCGTGCTCGACGTCGCCCGCGATGTCGCGCACGACGTCGCCCGGCCCGCGGCTCCGCTCTCCACCTTCCTCCTCGGCGTGGCGTACGGCCGGGCGGGGGCGGCGGATCCGGATCGGCTGCAGGACCTCGCCGACCGGCTCACGGAGCGTGCTGCGGCGTGGAAGGACGACCGCGACGCATCGCAGTGACGGTGCGAGGCTCCGTCAGGCGCCGAGTGCGAGCGAGCGCAGCTCCTCCACGAGACCGGCCGATCCCACCACCATGAAGGGCTCGCCCGGGGGCGTCGCCGCGTCGCGCCCGATCAGCGTCGCGCCCGCTTCGCTCGCGATGAGCACCCCGGCCGCGTAATCCCACGGCTGCAGGCCCTCCTCGTAGTAGGCGTCGATGCGGCCGGCGGCAAGCATGCAGAGGTCGTACGCGGCCGAGCCGTTGCGGCGGATGTCGCGCGCCCGCGGGATCACGCGCGCCACCATCTCGGCCTGCCGCGTGCGGCGCTCCACGGTGTAGCCGAAACCGGTGGCCACGAGCGACACCGACAGGTCCTCCTGGCCGGTGATGCGGATCGGCTCGCCGTTGCGGGTCGCCCCGCCGCCCTGCCAGGCGACGAACAGCTCGTCAGTGCGGGGGTTGCACACCGCACCCGCAATGGCGCGCCGCCCGTCGGCGTACGCGGCGTCATCGGCGACCGTCGCCGCGATGCTCACGGCGTACGCCGGAAGATCGTAGAGGTAGTTGACCGTGCCGTCGATCGGATCGATCACCCAGGTGACGCCGCTCGACCCCTCGATGCCGGTGCCCTCCTCGCCCAGGATGCCGTCGTCGGGACGCACCTCCTGGATCGCCGCGACGATGAGCCGCTCCGACTCCTGATCGGCCGCCGTCACCACATCCGTCGCACTCGACTTGCTCGCGGCGACCGAGACGCCCTGCGCCCGGAGTTCGAGGATGCGCGCCGCAGCCCGCTCGGCGATGCGCGCCGCGATCTCGGCGAGGCCCTTCGCGTCGTGATCGGTCGAAGCGGCTGCGGGGGAATCGGTCATGGCCCCGAGCCTAGCCCCTCGCGCGGCCGGGTGCGGGCAGCAGAACGGGGCCCGAGCGTCATCGACCGGGCCCCGCGTTCTTGGGAGATGGATCAGCGCGTCGGCGCCGGCACCACCTCGGGGGAGGCGTACGCGTACGCCTCTTCGCCGTGCGCGGCGAAGTCGATCCCGGCCTCCTCCACCTGCGGCGGCACCCGCAGGCCGGTGACGAGCTTCACGCCGAGCGCGATCACCAGGGAGACGACGAAGGAGTACACCATCACCGAGACCACCGAGATCGCCTGCACCAGCAGCAGCCCAGCGTCGCCACCGGTGAAGAGCCCGTCGGAGAAGGCGAAGAAGCCGAGGTAGAGCGAGCCGATCACGCCGGCGACCAGGTGCAGGCCCACGACGTCGAGCGAGTCGTCGTACCCGAGGCGGTACTTCCACTCGATGGCAACGGCGCACGCCATGCCCGCGATCAGGCCGAGCAGCAGAGCCCAGACCGGCGCCAGGCTCGCCGCTGCCGGGGTGATGGCGACGAGACCGCCGACCGCTCCCGACGCCGCACCGATCACTCCGGGCTTCTTGCCGCGCATCACGTCGACGAGGATCCAGCCGACGATGCCGGCGGCCGGAGCGGCGAGCGTGTTGACCAGGATCAGACCGGCCTCTCCGGTCTCGGTCGCCAGGCCACCGTTGAAGCCGATCCAACCGAACCAGAGCAGGGCCGCGCCGATCGTCACGAGCGGGATGCTGTGGGGCTGGTGCGATCCCTTGCCGAACCCGATGCGCTTGCCCGCCACGAGAGCGAGGGCGAGCGCGGCAGCGCCGGCGTTGATGTGGATCACCGTGCCACCCGCGAGATCGATCACATCGGGCAGGCCCAGGGTGCTGCCGAGGTTCTGGATCCAGCCCCCGCCCCAGACCCATGCGGCGACCGGGAAGTACACGAGAGTGGCCCACACGCCCGAGAACAGCACCCAGGAGCCCAGGCCGACGCGGTCGGCGATCGCGCCCGAGATCAGCGCGGTGGTGATCATCGCGAAGACCGCGCCGAAGCCGACGCTGATGTAGCTCGCCGGGTCGGTGCTGATGAGGCCGAAGTCCTTGAACGGGTTGCCCGCGAAGCCGCCCTCGCCCTCGGCGAAGTAGTTCATGCTGTACCCGAAGAGGATCCACAGCACCCCGACGACGCCCATCGCGCTCACGCTGAAGAGCATCATGTTGACGACGGAGCGCACGCGCACGAGGCCGCCATAGAAGAGGGCGAGCCCCGGGGTCATGATCAGAACGAGTGCCGCGCTCGTCAACGTCCACACATCTGAGGGGGTGAGTTCCATGCTGATGCCTTTCTCTCGAGCGGACCAGGTCCGCCGCAGTGGAACCAGTGTGCGCCGCCGCTGTTTCGCAACCGTCTCACCGTCGTTTCCGCGCCGTACCGGGTGTGTTTCGGTCGGATGACGGGCGCGCACGCCGGGGGAGGGGGCGCGCTGAGGCGGCGGGCGCAGCGCGCGTGCTCGGGGGCGCAGTGCGCGACCCCGGCGTGCGCAGCGCGCAACGCCGATCGGTGATAGGCTGTGCAGGTTGCCGTTCGAACGGCCGCGGATAAAGAGAGCCCCAGCACCCCGCTGACGGCGCCGCGCAGCAAGAGGAAGGGGATCCCTATGGCACTTGAAGCAGATGTCAAGAAGGCGATCATCGAAGAATACGCGACGAAGCCCGGCGATACCGGTTCCCCTGAGGTTCAGGTCGCCATGCTCAGCCGTCGCATCAAGGACCTGACCGAGCACCTCAAGGAGCACAAGCACGACCACCACTCGCGTCGTGGCCTCCTGCTGCTCGTCGGCCAGCGTCGTCGTCTGCTGGGCTACCTCCAGAACGTCGACATCGAGCGCTACCGCTCGCTCATCGAGCGCATCGGTCTGCGCCGCTAGTCTGCAGGTCCTCCGGCGATCGCCGGAAGCACCATCTGCGAAGCGCCCGTCACCTCACGGTGGCGGGCGCTTCTGCGTTGCGGGTGCGGCTGCGCCGCGGGCCGGGCCGGCCCGCTCGCGGCTCCCGTCAGTAGAACCAGGGAGCGCCCATCACGAGGCCCCCGACCCACGAGAAGACGAATGAGAGGAAGCCGACCGCGACCGCCACGGCGGCCCCGATCGCTGCCCACCGCCAGCGGGTGAGGCGTCGCACCACGAGACCGACGACCGCCAGCGCGCCCGCGACGATGAGGAGCAGCGCATTCGTTCCCGATATGGCGGCGGAGATCGCGGAGAACGAATCCGAGGTCGCGGCCGCGCGGTAGAGCGCGGGGGTCAGCAGCGGGATGAACGTGGTGAGCAGCAGGAGCACCAGCGCGATGATGCCCGGAACGTTCAGGCTGCCCGCGGCGCTCTGGCTGCGCTGCTGCTGGGGTCCCGCCTGCGTGTACCGCTGCTGCGCGTCCTGCGGCTGGGTGCCCGGCTGCGCGTACTGCGGTTGCGCGTACTGCGGTTGCGCGCTCGGCTGCGCGTACTGCTGTTGAGTACCCTGCTGCCCGTGCTGGTGCTGCGCGTACTGCGGCTGAGCGTATTGCGGCGCCTGCTGGGACTGCTGCGGCGCTTGCTGGTACTGCTGCTGCGCTGCTTGCTCCGGCCATGACTGCTGCGAGTCGGGCTGCGCGAACTGCGGCTGCTGCGACGGCTGCGGCCCGTGCTGGGGCGGCTGCGCCTGCGAGGAGTGGGGCTGCTGGGGCTCGGAGCTGCTCATAGTGCGAAGCTTATCCGCGACGCCGCGCTTCTGCCGAGACTGCGTCCCATTCGCCGAGCGCGAGCGCTTTCCGCTGAGACCGAGACTTATTCGCCGAGCGCGAGGGTTTCCGCTGAGACCGAGGGTTTCGCGCCGTGCCAAGGCCTCGATGTCATCGCGAACCCTCGGTCTCGATGACGGGGACAGGGGGCCATGCTGCAGACGGGAGCCGGATCCGGCATCATCCTCAATCATCTTCGCGCACATGAGCACGCATCGCCTCGAACTCGTGCGACTTCGAGCATGCTGTGGAGAACGAGGTACATCCGGCGAGTGGGCCGCCACGATGCTCGTATGGAGCATGTCACCGATACCGATCGCATTCGACGAACCCGAGGCCAACTCATCTTTCTCAGGGAGGCGCTGGACGACACGGAGTCACGCGCAGCGCAGGCGGGCGTGCGGGTGGGGCAGCTCGCGCGGGTGATGCGCGGCTGCTTCGTGGCGGCGCCGGTGTGGGACGCGTGGTTTCCGGAGCAGCGACTGCTCGCGCGCACCATCGCGGTCGCCGAGATGAATGCGCGATTCGATCCGCTGTTCTCGCATCAATCGGCCGCCGTGCTCTGGGGGCTTCCCCTGTTCCGCGTGCCCGACCTGCGCGTGCACGCATTGACGCCGGCGGAGTCGCCTGGGCGCAGCTCGGCGACGGTGATGCGGCATGCGGCGCTGTGGCACGCAGAGGAGGAGACGCGCATCGCCGGAGTCCGCGTGACCAGTCTCACCCGCACCGTGCTCGATCTCGCCCGTGCCGCGGAGCCCGTGACGGCGATCGTGGCCGCCGACGCGGCGCTGCGGGCACTGTTCACCTGCCGCGCCGGTGGTCGGGACGAGGAAGCGGAAGAGGCGTGGCGCTCGATGCAGCTGCGGCGCCTCGACGAGATGCCGGGGGGTCGCGGCGTGCGGCGCGGGCGCAGCATCATCGAGCTCGCCGACGGGCGGTCGGACTCGCCCGCGGAGAGCGTGAGCCGGCTGTACCTGGCGCAGCTGGGGGTTCCGGTCGAAATCCAGGTGCCCGTCGTCGGCTCGAACGGTGCGCAGTACCGAGTCGACTTCGAGTTCATCGGGCAGTGCACGTTCGGCGAGGTGGACGGCCGCGTCAAGTACCTCGATCCCGCGCTCCGGGGCGGGCGCACTGCGGAGGAGGTGGTGCTGCAGGAGAAGGAGCGGGAGGACGACATCCGCGGGACGACCGGCAACGGACTGGTCAGGTGGGGATCGGCGCACCTGTCGGGCGCGCGCAGCCTCGGCATGCGGCTGCGGGCGTTCGGGGTGCGGGTGCCGAAGCTGGAGGGCGTGGTCGCGACCGGTGCTGCGCGCGATCGTGATCCTCGAAGACGCGAGCGCGAGCGGTTCCGCTGAGACCGAGCGTTCCGCACCGTGCAGAAGCCTCGCTCTCAGTGCGAACCCTCGGTCTCGCGCATGGTCGGCCGGGCGCACCGGCGCCGCTCGCGAGCACGCGCCCGGCGCCGCGCACGCGCCCGCACGCAGAAACGGGTGCGGCCCCCTCGCATTCGCGAGAGGGCCGCACCCGTCCGGGAAGCGCCTCAGATCTTGGAGGACGCATCCTTCAGCACGCTGCGGAGGATGCCGCCGATCTCGGCGAACTCCGACGGACCGATGGTCAGCGGCGGAGCGAGCTGGATGACGGGGTCTCCACGGTCGTCGGCGCGGCAGTAGAGGCCGGCCTCCCACAGTGCGGGGGAGAGGTAGTCGCGGAGCAGTCGATCCGACTCTTCCTCGTTGAAGGTCTCCTTGGTGGCCTTGTCCTTCACCAGCTCGATGCCGAAGAAGTAGCCCTCGCCGCGCACGTCGCCGACGATGTCGATGTCGAGCAGCTTCTCGAGCTCGGCGCGGAACAGCGGGCTGTTCTCGCGCACGCGGCCGTTGAGATCCTCTTCCTCGAAGATGTTGAGGTTCTCGAGGGCCGCGGCCGCCGCCGCCGGGTGACCGGCGAAGGTGAAGCCGTGGTAGAAGGTGTTCTCGGTCGAGTTGAACGGCTCCGACACCTTGTCCGAGACGATCATAGCGCCCAGGGGCACGTAGCCCGAGGTGATGCCCTTCGCCGACGTGATGATGTCGGGCTCGTAGCCGAGGGCCTTCGAGGCGAAGAAGTCGCCGACGCGGCCGTAGGCGCAGATGACCTCATCGGAGACGAGGAGCACGTCGTACTGATCGCAGATCTCGCGCACGCGCTTGAAGTACCCGGGGGGCGGGGGGAAGCAGCCGCCCGAGTTCTGCACCGGCTCGAGGAAGACGGCGGCGACGGTGTCGGGGCCCTCGAAGAGGATCGCCTCTTCGATGCGGTTCGCGGCCCACTGGCCGAAGGCCTCGAGGTCGTCGGAGGGGGCGCCCATCTCGTCTGCGCGGTAGAAGTTCGTGTTCGGCACGCGGTGACCGCCCGGGGTCAGCGGTTCGTAGAACTTCTTCATGTCGGGGATGCCGGTGATGGCCAGCGCGCCCTGCGGGGTGCCGTGGTAGGCGACCGAGCGCGAGATGACCTTGTGCTTCATCGGCTGGCCCTTGATCTTCCAGAAGTGCTTCGCCAGCTTGAACGCCGACTCCACAGCCTCGCCACCACCGGTGGTGAAGAAGACCTTGTTCATCTCGCCGGGCGCGTAGCTCGAGAGACGCTCGGACAGCTCGATCGCAGCCGGGTGGCCGTACGACCAGATCGGCATGAAGTCGAGCTGCTGCATCTGCTTGGCCGCGGCCTGCACGATGCGCTCGCGGCCGTGGCCGGCGTTGACCACGAAGAGGCCCGCGAGCCCGTCGATGTACTGCTTGCCGTGCGAGTCGTAGATGTGGTGGCCCTCGGCGCGCGTGATGACGGGGATGCCGTCGTTGAGCACCTTGCGGTTGGTGAAGTGCGGCCACATGTGCTTCTTGGCCGAGGCCTGGAGCGCGGCGGTGTCCACCGCTGCAGTGGGATCGTAAGACATGGTTATCGTGTTCCCCAGTCGTATTTCTGTTTGGTGAGTTGGAGGTAGACGAACGATTCGGTCGACGCAACGCCTTCGATCTTGCGGATCTGTTCGTTGAGCAGTTCGATCAACCCGTCGTCGTCCTCGCAGACGACCTCGGCGAGGATGTCGTAGGAGCCCGCGCTGAGCACGACGTAACTGATCTCCGACATTTCAGCGAGGCGGTCGGCGACGACCCTGGTGTCGCCGGAAACGCGGATGCCGAGCATGGCCTGGCGGGTGAAGCCCAGGCGCATCGGGTCGGTCACGGCAACGATCTGCATGACTCCGGCATCCGTGAGCTTCTGCACGCGCTGACGCACGGCGGCCTCGCTGAGGCCCACCGCTTTGCCGATCTCGGCGTACGATCGACGGCCATCGCGCTGGAGTTGCTCGATGATCGCTTTCGACGTGGGATCGAGCGCCGGCGCATTGCGTTTGCTGCTCACGCTTCTGATTCTTGCAGTCGAATCGCAAAAGCGCAAAGGAATCCGAAGAATACGGATCGCGATTCAGCGTATTTCCACGTTCTCGGGCGCGCGCCGTCGGCCTGCGTCTCCGTACGGTAACCGTTCGATGACGAAACCGGGTCGCGCGACGGCGGCTCTTGGCAGGGCGTCGGGTCTATGCCATATTCGAGGCACCCCTGGCACCGCCGCCTGACGGGTGGTGTGCCGTCGCATATGAGAATCAAGGGAGATATCTCATGGTCTTTCGTCAGCCCGAAGATCCCATCATCCGCGACATCGTCCGGATGATCAGAGGTCAGCAACTCGACCGCCGTCAGCTCCTGCGGGGCGCTGCCGCGGGAGCCGTGGGCCTCGGGGCGCTCGGCCTGAGCGCATGCTCGGGCGGCGGAGGGGGCGGCGGGGGCGACGGCGTGATCTGGGGCAACTGGACGTACTAC
Organism: Leucobacter chromiiresistens; assembly: GCF_900102345.1. Lineage (NCBI taxonomy): Bacteria > Bacillati > Actinomycetota > Actinomycetes > Micrococcales > Microbacteriaceae > Leucobacter > Leucobacter chromiiresistens. Next base: position 327,341 of record NZ_FNKB01000002.1, read on the forward strand.
CTCGACTACGACGACGCGGCCGGCACCTACCCCTCGCTCGAGCAGTTCCAGGAGCAGGCCGGGTACGAGGTGCAGTACGTCGAGGACATCGACGACAACAACACCTTCTACGGCAAGATCAAGGATCAGCTGCAGCTCAGCGACCACACGGGCTACGACACGATCACGATGACCGACTGGATGAATGGCCGTCTCATCACCGCCAACCAGGTGCAGGAGTTCGACTACGGCAACCTGCCGAACGTGACCGCGAACCTCGTCGACGCGCAGTGGGACGCCCTCGACGTCGATCCGGGCCGCAAATTCTCGATCCCGTGGCAGCTCCCCGCGACCGCGTGGGTGTGGAACACGGAGGCGGTGCCGAACGGCATCAAGACCCTCGACGACTTCCTGGATCCGAAGCTCAAGGGCAAGGTCGTGGTGCTGAGCGAGATGCGCGACACCGTGGGGCTCATTCTGGCCGGGCTCGGGCACGACCCCGGCGGGCAGTGGGGCGATACCGAGTTCGACGCCGCGATGGCGTGGCTCGACGACGCGCTGCAGAGCGGGCAGATCGGCAACGTGAAGGGCAACAGCTACACGCAGGATCTGATCACGGGGGATGCGCTCGCCGCGATGGCGTGGTCGGGCGATGTGATCATGCTGAACGCCGAGAACGACAATCAGTGGACGCTGGAGATCCCGGAGTCGGGCGGCATGATCGCCGCCGACTCGTTCACCGTGCCCAACGGCACGTCGCCCGAGGCGAAGGCGCGCGTCGAAGAGCTCATCGACTTCTACTACGACCCCGAGATCATGGCGCAGGTCGCCGACTACGTGACGTACGTCCCCCCGGTGAAGGGCACGCAGGAGGCGATGCGGCAGGTCAACCCGGAGAACGCCGACAACCCGCTGATCTTCCCGAGCGAGGAGGACTGGGAGCACCTGCGTCCGTTCCGCACGCTCACGGCCGAGGAGGACAAGAAGTACTCCACCCAGTTCCAGAACGTGCTGGGGCTGTGAGCGTGGCGGATCGGAGCGGGTTCGCGGAGGCGGGGGCCGACCTCCGGCTCGAGGGGATCCAGAAGCGCTTCCCGGGCTTCACCGCCATCGAGCATCTCGACCTGACCATTCCCGCCGGCTCGTTCTTCGCGCTGCTCGGCCCGTCGGGGTGCGGCAAGACGACGACGCTGCGGCTCGTCGCCGGGTTGGAGGACGCGACCGCGGGCCGCATCCTCATCGGGGGCTCCGACGTGACGCAGCTGACCCCGCACCGCCGGCCGGTGAACACGGTGTTCCAGTCCTACGCCCTCTTCCCGCACATGTCGGTGCTCGAGAACGTCGCGTTCGGGCTGCGGCGGCGCCGCGTCTCCGACGCCGCCGCGAAGGCGCACGAGGCGCTGCGGCTGGTCGAGCTCGACCACGTGGCCGATCGCAAGCCGCAGCAGCTGTCGGGGGGTCAGCAGCAGCGCGTCGCGCTGGCACGTGCGATCGTGAACCGCCCCGCGCTGCTGCTGCTCGACGAGCCCCTCGGTGCGCTCGACCTGAAGCTGCGCCGCCAGATGCAGCAGGAGCTGAAGCAGATCCAACAGGAGGTCGGACTCACCTTCCTGCACGTCACCCACGATCAGGAGGAGGCCATGACGATGGCCGACACCGTCGCGGTGATGCATCGGGGGCGGATCGAGCAGATGGGCGCGCCCGAGGATCTGTACGAGCTGCCGCGCACCGTGTTCGTCGCGAACTTCCTCGGGCAGTCGAATCTGTTCTCCGTGCAGGTCTCCGGCTCGACCGACCGGGTGCTCCGCACCGAGTTCCCGGGCGCGCGGCTGGCGGTTCCCCGTGATCGCAGCGAGCGGAGCAGCGGGCGGATCACGGTGGGCGTACGGCCCGAGAAGCTGACGCTCGCCCACGCGGAGCCCCCGCAGGACGCGCAGCTCAACGCCCTCGGCCCGGGCCGGGTGACCGACGTCTCCTTCATCGGCGTGAGCACCCAGTACACCGTTGCCGTGCCGGGGGCGGGCGACGTGCAGGTCTTCGCGCAGAACCTGCAGGCCGGGCCGACCGCGGCGCTCGGCGACGAGGTCTGGCTGAGCTGGCGCGTCGACCACACCTTCGGCCTGGCGGACGATCCGCTCGACACCGGCACCGTCGACTCCGAGCTCTCGACGCGGGCGATCGCGTCGCAGGCCGCGCTCGCCGAGTAGGAGGAGACGATCATGGCATTCACCGCGTTCTCGGCGAGCGCGAAGCAGCTGGATCAGACTCCGCGCAAGCGAGGGTGGGTGGCGCTCCTGCTGCTCGCCCCGGGCGTCGCGTACATGCTGCTGTTCTTCGTCGCTCCATTCGTGCAGCTCGCGCTGACCTCGCTGCAGGCCCCCGCCGACACGGGCGGCATCGGCCAGTACGTCGCGGCCGCGCAGTTCTCCAACTACTGGGCGGCGATGCAGGAGTACTGGCCCCATCTCGCGAGGTCGTTCGCGTACGCGCTCACCGCGACGGTCATCGGGCTGCTGATCAGCTACCCGCTCGCGTACCTCATCGGCGTGAAGGTGCGGTCGCGGCCGATGCTGCAGGGGATCCTGCTGATCCTCGTCATCGCCCCCTTCTTCATCAGCTTCCTGCTGCGCACGCTCGCGTGGAAGGCGATCCTCCCGAGCGAACTGGTGGGCACGCACTTCTCCGTGATCTTCGGTCTCGTCTACAACTTCATCCCGTTCATGGTGCTGCCGATGTTCGCGTCGCTGCAGGCGCTCGATCTGCGTCTCCTCGAGGCGGGAGCCGATCTGTACGCGTCTCCGCTCACCACCTTCCGCCGGATCACGCTGCCCCTCTCCATGCCGGGCATCGTCTCGGGCACGCTGCTCAGCTTCATCCCGATGTCGGGCGACTACGTGAACGCGTCGCGCGAGTTCCTGGGCGGCACGTCGACGACCATGATCGGCAACGTCATCGAATCGAACTTCCTGCAGACGCAGAACTACCCGATGGCCGCGGCGCTCTCCATCATGCTCATGGTCGTCATCCTCGTGCTCGTCGCCACGTACGTGCGCAAGAGCGGGGTGGAGGACCTGCTGTGAAGCGATTCAGTCTCGGAAAGGCGTTCGTCCCGGTCGTGAGCACGATCGTGCTCATCTACCTGCTGCTGCCGATCCTGCACGTCATCGTGTTCTCCTTCAACGAGTCGGGGCGCAACAACATCCTCTGGCGGGGGTTCACGCTGCGCAACTGGGAGAACCCCTGCGGCGCTCCGCAGGTGTGCACCGCGTTCGGCAACAGCATCCTCGTCGGCGTCGTCGCCACGGTGATCGCGACCACGCTCGGCACGCTGATCGCGATCGCGCTCGTGCGGTACCGCTTCCGGGCGAGATCGACCGTCAGCCTGCTGCTCTTCACGCCGATGGCGACGCCCGAGGTGGTGCTGGGCGCCGGTCTCGCCGCCCAGTTCCTGCTCGCGGGGGTGGAGAAGGGGATCGGCACCATCATCCTGGCGCACACAATGTTCTGCATCTCGTACGTGGTGGTGGCGGTGAAGGCGCGCGTCGCGAGCCTCGACCCCGCCATCGAGGAGGCGGGGCGCGATCTCTACGCCTCTCCGATGCAGGTCTTCTGGCGCATCACGCTGCCGATGCTCGCACCGGGCATCATCGGCGCGGCCCTGCTGAGCTTCGCCCTCTCCTTCGACGACTTCATCATCACGAACTTCAACTCGGGCACGGCGACGACGTTCCCGAAGTTCATCTACGTGTCGGCGCTGAAGGGCGTGCCGGCGCAGGCGAACGTGCTGGCGTCGATCGTGTTCGTCGCAGCGCTGCTGCTCGTGATCGTCGTGCAGATGGTGAACATCTCCCGTCGCAAGCGACTCGCTCGGGCGTAGCGGTGCGGGCCTGGCGTGCGCGGGGCGCGTCAGGCTTGCGCCGGGGGCCGCGCGGGTGCAAGATGTGTGCTTGGCGAATTCCTCGTCGCCGCACCAGGGCTGCCGAGCGGATTCATGTCGCGCGACGCAGCTGCGTTCTTGAAGGAGAGAACATGTCCGCTCTGTCTGCACCGGCGTCATCGAACGGTGCTCGTCTCAAGCGCAGCCTCGGGCTCTGGGCCATCGTGGGCCTCGGCCTCGGCTACATGACCCCCACCGTGGTGTTCGACACGTTCGGCCTGGTGGCCCGAGACACGAACAACGTCGTGCCGCTCGCCTACACCGTGGCGCTGATCGTCATGATCTTCACGGCGATCAGCTACGGGAAGATGGCGGGGGCGATCCCCAGCGCCGGGTCGGCGTACACGTACGCGCGCGAATCGATGCATCCGAACGTCGGCTTCCTCGTGGGCTGGACGGCGCTCATCGACTACATGCTGCTGCCGATGGTGAACTGCCTGATCCTGCGCAGCTACCTCGAGGCGTTCTTCCCCGGCGTCCCCGGAGCCGTGTGGGTCATCGTGTACGTGCTGTTCGTCACGACCGTCATCTACCTCACGATGCGCGGCACGTCGAACGTCAACATGCTGCTGCTCATCTTCTCGATCGTCGTGATGGCGATCTTCGTGCTCATGGTCATCCTGCAGCTCTCGGGCGGAGCCGGCGAGAACGGCGTCGTGACGATGCGGCCCTTCTTCCACGACGGCGTGGAGTTCGGCGCGGTGCTCGCCGGGGCGACGATCGTCTGCTTCTCGTTCATCGGCTTCGACGCGGTGACCATGTACGCGGAGGAGGCGAAGACGCCGAAGATCATGCCGAAGGCGATCCTGCTGACCGTGGTCATCGGCGGCGCGATCTTCCTCGTCGCCAGCTTCTTCACGCAGCAGCGGTTCCCCGATTGGAACGAGTTCGCCCCGGGCGGCGACATGCAGTACGTGGAGGACAGCACGCTGCCGATCATCGGCGATCTCGTCGGCGGCAAACTGCTCTCCGCGGTGCTCACCGCAGCCGGGTTCGCGGCGACCCTCGCGTCGGGGCTCGCGTCGCACGCCTCGGTGTCGCGCATGCTGCTCGTCATGGGCCGCAACAACGTGCTGCCGCAGAAGTTCTTCGGGTACGTGAACCCGCGCACCCACACGCCGACCTTCAACATCGTGCTCACGGGAGCGATCTCCCTGCTCGCGATCGCCTTCACGCTCGAGATGATCGCGGCGTACATCAACTACGGTGCGCTGATCGCGTTCACCTTCGTCAACCTGTCGGTGATCGCGTGGTTCGCGATTCGCCAGGGGCGCAGGCGCACGCCGAAGGACATCTTCACGTACATCGTGATGCCGGTGCTCGGCACGCTGCTGACCGGACTGCTGTGGGTCAACCTCGACGGCCACGCGCTGCTCGGCGGACTCATCTGGAGCGCGCTCGGCTTCGTGTACCTGATCGTGATCACCCGCGGCTTCCGCCGCAAGGTGGCGTCGTTCGACGAGAGCCAGCCGGTGACGGGGTTCAACAAGGTGTCGGCGGGCGAGTAGCCCCGTGCGCCGAGGCGCCCGCCGCGTCAGGCCCGGAGAGGCTTCTCCTCGGGCGGTGCGGCGGGCGTCGTCGCGCGGGCCCCGCGGTCGCGTCGGATCGCGCGGGGCGCGAAGAGCGGCAGCGTGATCGAGCAGAGCGGGCCGATGAGCGCGGCGAACACCACGGTGCCGATGCCGACGTTGCCGCCGAGGGCCCAGCCGATCAGCAGCACGGTCACCTCGACGGCGGTGCGGCCCGCCCAGATCGGCGTGCCGAAGCGCAGGTGGATGCCGGTCATCAGCCCGTCTCTCGGGCCCGGGCCGAGGTCGGCGCCGATGTAGACGCCGCTCGCGACGGCGAGCAGGAGCAGTCCGATCGTGAAGTAGGCCACGCGCAGCCACAGCGCGTCGGGGGTGGGCAGCAGCCAGAGCCCGAGCTCGATGCCCGGGCCGACGAGCAGGATATTGAGCAGCGTGCCGATGCCGGGCTTCTGGCGGAGCGGCCACCAGAGGAGCAGCACGAGCAGGCCGATGAGGTTGGTGAGCAGGCCGATGCCGAGGCCCGTCTGCAGCGAGAGGCCCTGTGCGAAGACCGTCCACGGGTCGACGCCGAGCGCGGCCTCGATCATGAACGCGTCGGCGACGCCGTAGAGCAGCAGGCCGGGGATGAGCTGGGCGAGTCGTCGGATCACGGTGCCAGTCCAGCGCTGATTGGCATTGCCCGCAAGAGGCCACTTCGCATACAGTGGCCGCATGCCCGAGATGTGGACTGCCCAGCGGCTGAGCGCGCGCCGTCTCGCCGACCTCCTCGGCCGCTGGCGCGGCGCCGGGCACGGCTACCTCGAGCTCGCCGACAGCGTGGCGCTCCTCGTGCGCGACGGGCGCGTCGTGCCGGGAACGACGCTGCCCGCCGAGCGCCCCCTCTCCGAGACCCTCGGCGTGAGCCGCACCACGGTCGCCGCCGCGTACCAGCGGCTGCGCGACGCAGGGGTCGTGCAGTCGCGTCGCGGATCGGGCACTGTCGTACGCGGCTCCGGGGCGACGCGGGACGGCCTCTGGTCGGGCACGATCAGCGGAATCGACCTGTCGAGCGCCTGCCCCGAACCCTGGAGCGGGCTCGCGGCGCTCAACGCGCGCGCCGCCGAGGAGCACGCGGCCGCCTTCCAGCTCATCGGCTACGACACGCTCGGGCTCCCCGAACTGCGCGCCGCGATCGCCGAACGCTACGCGGCCCGCGGGCTCCCGACGGCCCCCGAGCAGATCATGGTGACGCTCGGCGCGCAGCACGCGATCTTCCTCATCGCGCGCACGCTGCTGCGGCGCGGGGATCGCAGCCTGGTCGAGTCGCCCAGCTACCCGCACGCGCGAGAGGCGCTCGCCGCGATGGGGGCGCTCGTCGCCGAGCTGCCCGTGGGGGCTGGCCGCGGCGGGCCCGAGAGCGGGTACGACGCGGCGAGCCTGCTGGAGATCGCCGAGCGCACGTCGCCGAGGCTCGCCTACCTGATCCCCGATCACCACAACCCGACCGGCCTGCGCATGCCGGACGCGCTGAAGTCGCGACTCATCACGGCGCTCGCCGGCGCGGGCGCCTACGTCATCGCCGACGAGACGACCGCGGAGCTCGCCCTGGGGGAGCCGCAGCGGATCGCACCGTTCGCCGCGCACGCCGAGCAGGAGCACCACCAGGATGCGATCCTCACCGTCGGGTCGCTCGGAAAGACGGTGTGGGGCGGATTGCGCGTGGGGTGGATCCGCGCCGCTCCCGAACTCATCGGGAGGCTCGAGGCCTCCCGCCGCATCGGCGATCTCGGCACCGGCGTCTGGGAGCAGGTGCTCGCACTGCACGCGCTGGAGCAGTACGACGACATCCTCGCCGAGCGGACGCGGCAGCTGACCTCCCGCCACCGCGCGCTCATCGCCGGTCTCGCGGAGCGCTTGCCCGAATGGCGCCCGTCGCCGGCCGTCGGCGGCGTCTGCGTATGGGTCGACATCGGCGAGCGGGCCAGCTCGCGCCTCAGCCGAGCCGCAGCGGAGCTCGACCTGCACCTGCCGCCCGGCCCGCGCTTCGGGAGCCCGGGCACGTTCGAGCGGTTCGTGCGCCTCCCGTTCTCGGCGCCCGAGGCCGCGCTCGACGAGGCGCTGCGGCGTCTCGCGCGGGCCTGGGACGGCGGCTCGGGCGCGGCGGGCGTCGGCCGCACGTTGACGCCCGCCTTCACCGAAGCCGTCATCTGACGCTCTGCCGCCCCCGAGCGGCGGGGAATGCGGAACGAGCACCCGTGCGACCCGCGGAATCCCCGCTCCGGCGAGTAAGCTTGAGCACCATGCTCGACCTCGACTTCTCCGCCCGCATCCGCGCACTCCGCTCGACGTTCGCCGACATCGCCGCGGTGCTGGATCTGCCCAAGCTCGATCGCGAGATCGCGGACCTCGAGGAGCAGGCCGCCGCCCCCGACCTGTGGGACGACCCCGCGGCCGCCCAGAAGGTCACGAGCGGGCTCTCGCACCGGCAGGCCCGCGTGAAGCGGGTGCGGGGCGTGGAGCAGCGTCTCGACGACCTCGAGGTGCTCGTCGAGCTCGCGCAGGAGGCCGACGACGCCGACTCCGCCGAGGAGGCCGCAGCGGAGCTGGTCGCGCTCGAGAAGGTCATCCAGGATCTCGAAGTGCAGACCATGCTCTCGGGGGAGTACGACGAGCGCGCCGCCGTCGTCACGATCCGCTCGGGCGCGGGGGGCGACGACGCCACCGACTTCGCCGAGATGCTGCTGCGCATGTACCTGCGCTGGGCCGAGCAGCACGACTACCCGACGAAGATGCTCGACACGTCGTACGCCGAGGGTGCGGGGATCAAATCGGCCACGTTCGAGATCGACGCGCCGTACGCGTTCGGCACCATCTCGGTCGAGGCGGGCACGCACCGACTCGCCCGCATCAGCCCGTTCGGGTCGGCCGACAAGCGCCAGACGAGCTTCGCCGGCGTCGAGGTCATCCCGCTCCTCGAGGAGGCCACCGAGGTGGAGGTGCCCGAAGCCGACATCCGCGTCGACGTCTACCGCTCCTCGGGCCCGGGCGGCCAGTCGGTGAACACGACCGACTCCGCGGTGCGCATCACCCACCTCCCCTCGGGCATCGTCGTCTCCATGCAGAACGAGAAGTCGCAGATCCAGAACCGCGCGGCCGCGATGCGCGTGCTCCAGACCCGGCTGCTGCTGCTGCAGCGCGAGCAGGAGGCGGCCAAGAAGAAGGAGCTCGCGGGCAGCGTCACCGCGAGCTGGGGCGATCAGATCCGCTCGTACTTCCTGTACGGCCAGCAGCTCGTGAAGGATCTGCGCACGGGGCACGAATCCTCGCAGCCGGAGGCGGTCTTCAACGGCGACCTCGACGGGTTCATCGCCGCCGGGATCCGGTGGCGCTCGCTCGCCAAGAACGACTGATCGCGCGACTGGGAGTTCGCCCGAAGCGGCCCCGCTCCAGCGCGCCTCAGCATCGGCGCGGTCGGCAGGGCGTACAGTCGTCTCGTCATGATCCTCTTCGAGAACGTCACCAAGAAATACCGGGGCACCGCGAAACCCGCGCTCGACGGTATCGACCTCCGGGTCGATCGCGGCGAGTTCGTGTTCATCGTGGGCGCCTCCGGTTCGGGTAAATCGAGCTGCCTGCGGCTGATCCTGCGCGAGGATCAGCCGAGCGCCGGCAAGATCCACGTGCTGGGGCAGGATCTCAGCAAGATCTCCTCGCGCAAGGTTCCGTACTTCCGCCGCAACCTCGGCACGGTCTTCCAGGACTTCCGACTCCTCACGAACAAGACGGTGTACGACAACGTGGCCTTCACGCTGCAGGTGATCGGCAAGTCCCGCGGCTTCATCCAGGAGGCCGTTCCCGACACGCTCGAGATGGTCGGGCTCGCGAATAAGGCGAAGCGCTTCCCGCACGAGCTCTCGGGCGGCGAGCAGCAGCGCGTCGCGATCGCGCGCGCCATTGTGAACAAGCCGGCGATCCTCATGGCCGACGAGCCGACCGGCAACCTCGACCCCGCCACCAGCCTCGGGATCATGCAGCTCCTGCGCGCGATCAACGCGGCGGGAACGACGGTCGTCATGGCGACCCACGAGGCGACCTTCGTCGACATCATGCAGCAGCGCGTGGTCGAGCTCTCGCAGGGCGTCGTCGTGCGCGACGAGGTCGGCGGCGGGTACGGCGAGACCGCTTCGATCCCGATCGCCGACCTCTCCGACGAGAGCGTGCAGGTGCTGCGCACCTCGGAGGCCGTCGTGCGCGCCGCTCTGGCGCCCGAGATGCTCGGCGATACGGCCGGCTCGGCGGCGGTTCAGGATGCGGCGGAGCGCGATCCCGCGCTCGTCGAGGCCGCGGCGGAGGTGGTGGCCGCGGCCGCACCCGAGCCCGAGGTCGAGGAGCCTCGCCAGCCGCAGGCACCCGAGGCGGAGCGGCAGCGGGAGGCCTCGGTCTTCGAGGAGCCCCGCCCCTTCGGCGATGACGACGAGGACGAGGACATCGACGAGACGGTGCACGCCGACGGCCCGCGCGGCCGCGGCATTCCGAGCTTCCTCGAGCCGGCGCGTCCCCTCGACCCCGTGCAGATGGCGGAGACGGGCAGCCTCGCCGAGCACCTCGGGCTCAAACGAACCGACGACGACCAGACGGATGTGGGGCCCGTGCGATGAGGGTGGGACTGGTACTCGGCGAGGTCTGGAACGGCTTCCGCCGCAATCTCTCCGTGGTCATCTCGGTGGTGCTCGTGACCTTCGTGTCGCTCACCTTCGTGGGCGCCGCGATTCTGATGCAGCTGCAGATCCAGCAGATGAAGACGTTCTGGTTCGACCGTGCGCAGGTCGCGGTGTACCTCTGCACCGACTACGACCAGAGCGCCACGTGCTCGGGCACGGATGCGGGGGAGGAGGAGATCGCCGCCGTGCAGGCCGCGCTCGACTCGGACACGCTCGCGCCGTACATCGAGGACACCTTCTTCGTCGACCACGAGCAGGCGTACGAGGAGTTCACGAAGCAGTTCGAGGGCAACCCGATCGTCGAGATCACGAGGCCCGAGCAGCTGAACCAGACGTTCTGGATCAAGCTGAAGGATCCGTCGCGCTCCGACATCATCCAGGAGACGTTCGCGGGCATCCCCGGGGTGCAGAGCGTCTCAGACCAGCGGAGCCTCCTCGACCGCATCTTCCTGTTCCTGGGCGTCGCGAGCTACACGGCCATCGCGATCGCCGGCCTCATGCTCATCGCCGCGATGCTCCTGATCTCGACGACGATCCGCCTGTCGGCCTACTCGCGGCGCCGGGAGATCGGCATCATGCGTCTCGTCGGGGCGTCGAACCGCTTCATCCAGACGCCCTTCATCTTGGAGGGCATCATCGCCGCGCTCATCGGAGCGGTGCTCGCGAGCGCCGCCTCGGTGGCCATCGTGAAGTTCTTCGTGCAGGGCTTCCTGGCGCAGGAGGTGCCGTTCACGAGCTACATCACGGTCGAGCAGTCGCTCGTGGTGCCGCCGATCCTCGTGCTCGTCGGCGTCGTGCTCTCGGCCATCGCCGCGAAGATCGCGATCACCCGCTACCTGCGGGTGTAGCGGGCGCCGGCGGCTGCGCGGGCGGATCGCGCGGCGCGCTATGCTGGGAGGTCCGGCCGCGCGAGAGAGAGGATGTGCCATGCCCAAGGAGACCGGCGAGAAGCTGATTGCCTCGAACAAGAAGGCCCGGCACGAATACCAGATCCTCGACACGTTCGAGGCCGGGATGGTGCTGACGGGCAGCGAGGTGAAGTCGCTGCGCATGGGGCGCGCCTCGCTCGTCGACGGGTACGTCTTCATCGAGAACGGGGAGGCCTGGCTCGATGCCGCCTACATTCCCGAGTACCTCAACGGGTCGTGGACGAATCACGCCCCGCGGCGCAAGCGCAAGCTGCTGCTGCACCGGCATGAGATCGACAAGCTCTGGCAGAAGACGCGCGAGGGCGGCATGACGATCGTGCCGCTCAAGATGTACTTCCTCGACGGCCGTGCCAAGGTCGAGGTCGCCCTCGCGCGCGGCAAGCGCGAGTACGACAAGCGGCAGACGCTGCGCGAGCAGCAGGACAAGCGAGAAGCCGAGCGCGCCATGCGTCAGCGCAACCGCATGGGGGAGTGACCCGCGTGGGAGATCCCGCGACGTCGAACCGGGTGCGCAAACCCGCGGAGGCGCGCCGGGCCGAGATCGTCGCCGAGGCCGCTGCCATCGCCCTGCGGGACGGCCTCGAAGGGGTGACGCTGCGCGCCGTCGCGGTGCCGCTCGGCGTGCGGCCGGGCCTCATCAGCCACTACTTCTCCGCGGTGGAGGGGCTCGTCGTCGAAGCCTTCGTGCTCGCCGTCACGGCGGAGCGCGACTGGCTCTTCGGCGACGACGACGCGCCGCTCGCGCAGATGGCGGGCTTCGTGCGCCGCGCCGAGAGCCCCGAGGCCGTCGAGCTGTGCCGGCTCTGGCTCAACGCCCGCCATCTGGCGCGCGCCATGCCCAGCCTCGCCACCGCGATCGACGAGCAGGAGACGCTCGATCGGGTGCGGATGGTCGCGCTGATCGAAGCCGGGGTGGCGAATGGCGACTTCGCCGCGGACGACCCGGTGGGGGCGAGCACCCGCATCTACATGGCGGTCGATGCTCTCGGCGTCTACGCCAACAACGCCGCGCCGTTCGAGCACCCCGCCCTCCGGCACTTCGTCTCCGACGTGGCGGAGTGGAGCCTCGGGCTCCCGCCGCGTACGCTGCAGGCGGAATCGGGTCGGTGACCCCGCACCCGTTGGTGAAGCAGTTTGCTGGTAGACTTGTCGTTCCGGCGCTTCGCCGGTGGAGTCGGCCTGCGAGCCGGACTGACAAATCCACAGTGCATGATGCGAACGTCCCGACCGCGCCGCCACGGCGGCGCTCCACGGGGCCGATCGGTTTCGACACGTCGATTTTGAGACTGTGAGAAGCGGGCCGAGGACGCGGAGTTATCTCGTAAACGCCCTTCGCAAACCATAGGTGCCAACGTTAAGCGCACCGACTTCGCTCTCGCTGCCTAAGCACGAGACCGAGTCCGTCAGAGCGGGTGGGCTTCCGGCCCGCTTCTGGCGTCATTAAGGGAGCTCGCTGGTGCGTCGCGTCTCAGGGCGCACCGGGACTTGCACTGAGACTGGGCCTGTCGCGCTAGGTGTTCGTGGCGAAGTGCGGGGCCGAGTAGAACGTTTTCACGAACTACGCTCGTAGAAGGCACGGAATCGTCGAAGTGGACCGGGGTTCGATTCCCCGCGGCTCCACCGATGCGTTCGCATCATGCACTGGGCTTCTCGGCCCTCGGGAGCGGCAGGCGCGGCAACCGGGAGGCGCGGGAGCGCTCCGATCCGATACCGTACAGATGCGGGTGACGAAAGGAACGCATCGGATCATGACGAACTCCCACGTGCAGGCCCCTCGCGAACCGGGGCTGGAGCGGGCTCTCAGCAATCGCCACATCCAGCTGATCGCGATCGGCGGCGCGATCGGCACGGGGCTCTTCATGGGTTCGGGCAAGACGATCTCGGTGGCCGGCCCCTCGGTCGTGCTGGTCTACATGATCATCGGGTTCATGCTCTACTTCGTGATGCGCGCGATGGGCGAGCTGCTGCTCAGCCGCACGCACTACCGCAACTTCGCCGACTTCGCGGGCGACATCCTGGGCCCGGGAGCGGCCTTCTTCCTCGGCTGGACCTACTGGTTCTGCTGGGTGGTGACGGGGGTCGCCGACGTCATCGTGATCTCCTCCGTCTACATCACGTACTGGCTGCCCGTGCTGCCGACCTGGATTCCGGCCGTCGCGGTGATCGTGCTGCTGATGCTGCTGAACCTGCCGTCGGTGCGCGGCTTCGGCGAAACCGAGTTCTGGTTCGCGATGGTGAAGATCGTCGCCATCGTGGCGCTCATCGTGGCGGGGATCGTGCTGATCGCGACCGGCTTCACGAACGAGTACACCGATGCGCGCACCGGCGAGAGCATCGTGGGCACGGCGTCGCTGATGAATCTCTTCGCGGTCGGCGGCGGCTTCTTCGGAGGCGGGTTCATGGGGTTCGTCATGGGGTTCCAGATCGCGGTCTTCGCATTCGTGGGGGTCGAGCTGGTCGGAACGACCGCTGCCGAGACGCGGGATCCCGAGCGCAACCTGCCGCGCGCCGTGCGTGCGATCCCGATCCGCATCCTGCTCTTCTACGTCGGGTCGCTGGTGATCCTCATCTCCGTCGTGCCGTGGGTGGCGTTCAGCAAGGACGAGTCGCCCTTCGTGATGCTCTTCTCCCTCGCGGGCATCGGTGCGGCGGCGCACCTCGTGAACCTCGTGGTGCTCACCTCGGCGGCCTCGTCGGCGAACTCGGGCATCTACTCGACTTCGCGGATGGTGTACACGCTCGCCACGAGCGGAGACGCGCCCCGGGTGTTCTCGAGGCTGACCCGCGCCCGCGTGCCGCGCAACGCGCTGTTCCTGACGGGCGTGCTGCTGCTGAGCTCGCTGGTGCTGCTGCTCACCGGGCTCGACAAGTCGGCGGGCTTCTCCATCGTCACGACGATCTCGTCGCTCTGCTTCATGTTCGTCTGGACGATGATCCTGATCAGCTACCTCGTGTACCGCCGGCGCCGCCCGCAGGATCACGCGGGGAGCGCGTTCAAGATGCCGCTCGGCACGACGATGCCGTACATCGTGATGGCGTTCTTCCTGTTCCTGCTGTGGGCGTTCACGCAGGATCCCGAGACGCGCGCCGGCCTGATCGCGACGCCGGTGTGGTTCGTCGTCGTGGGGATCGGCTACCTCGTGCTGCGCAAGAACTCCGCCCACGCGAAGCTGCGCGCCGATCATGCGACGCAGGTGGCGGAGGAGCGCGCCGCCGCTTCGGCGTGGCGCGCGCACCGGGCGTGACGCGTCGGGTCTGAGCCGGCGCTCGACGCGGGGTCCGACTCGGCGCTCGTCGCGACCGGGGTAGGATCGGAGCGTGACGACATCGCGAGCCGAACGGACGAGCCGCGGGCTCGTCGTCGCGGCCCTCGCCTCGTTCGTCGCGATCTTCTCCCACACGGTCGCGGACGGCGGATCGGTGCCGGTGCTGGGCGCCGTGCTCGCCCTCGCGTTCGCGGCTCCCGTGTGCATCGCGCTCGCGGGCCGGAGGCTCTCGTGGGCGCGCCTGTCGGTCGCCGTCGCCCTGAGCCAGTTCGCGTTCCACGGCCTGCTCGTCGCCGGGCTCGGCGGGGGGTCGTTCTCGTTCGGCGGCGCAGCGCATCTGCATCGCGCCGGTGCGATCGCGCAGCGCCTCGCCTCGGATGCGCCGGAGGCCGTGCTCCACGTCGATCACGCCGGGGGCGCGATGTGGGTCGCGCACGCGTGCGCGGCGCTCGTCACGGTGCTCGCGATCGGCGCGGGGGAGCGAGCGCTCGTCGCGATCCTCGGGCACGGACGGCTCCGCCGGGTCGCCGCACTGCTCGACTGGACCCCTCGTGCGGAGGGCGCCACCCGCCCGCTGCTGGCGGCCTGGCGCTGCAGTGCGCCGCGCCTCGCCATCCTGACTGAGCTGCGACGGAGGGGCCCGCCGCTGGCGGCCTGACCCCGCACGCATTCATCGCGGTCGGCGCAGTGCCGCCCGCACTCAGTCAAACGGAGATCATCCCATGCAGCACACCCGTACCCAGAAGTTCACGCGCCTCGCCGTCGGTGTCGGCGCCGGCGCCGTTCTCGCGCTGGCCGCGCCGCTCGCGGCCTCGGCCCACGTCACCGTGACGCCCGATCAGGTCGACGCCGGAGGCTGGTCGTACCTCACCTTCCGCGCGCCCACCGAGTCCGACACCGCGAGCACGACGAAGCTCGAGTTCCACCTGCCGAAGGACACGCCGTTCACCCACGTCTCGTACCAGCCGGTCGCGGGCTGGACGGCGGAGGTCTCGGAGGAGACGCTTCCCGAGCCCGTCGACGTGCTGGGCAACGAGGTCGCCGAGGCCCCGACGGAGGTCGTCTACACGGCGGAGGACGGCGGCATCGAGCCCGGGCAGGTGCAGATGTTCACGCTCTCGGTCGGCCCCGTCGCCGACACCGGCAGCATCGTCATCCCCGTCACGCAGACCTACAGCGACGGCACGGTGGTGGAGTGGGCGGCGACGCCCGAGCAACTGGAGGAGGACGACACGCTCGATCCCGCCCCCGTGCTCTGGGTGAACGACGCCCCGCCGGCCGATGACCACCACGGCGCGTCGGGCGGCCACGACGACGAGCAGGGCGCCGCGGCGGGAGCGGGGACCGCAGAGGCGGCCGGCTCGACGAACGGCGTCACGCTCGGCTTGAGCGTCGCGGCGCTCGTGATCGCCGCGGGCGGCGTGCTCCTCGGCGCCGTCGCGCTCGCGCGCTCGCGCAGGGCCGCAGAGTGACCCAGCCGGGCAGCAGCAGCGGGCTCGCTCCGCGCCGCAGCACCGCGCCGCGCCGCAGCGCCGCGCCGCGCCGGGCGGTGCTCGTCGCTGCCGGCGCCCTCGTCGCTCTCGTCGGTCTGCCGGTAGCGGCGACGGCGGCGTCGGCGCACGACCAGCTCGTGAGCGCCGACCCGGTCACGGGCGCCACCGTCGAATCGCTCGACGAGATCACGCTGCAGTTCAACAACTCGCCCCTCGGGTTGGAGGGCAGCAACCTGGTGCGCGTGATCGGCCCGGACGGGAGCTACTACGAGACGGGCTGCCCGGCCGTATCGGGCCCCACCGTGTCGACCCCGCTGGCGCTCGGCCCCGCCGGCGATTACGAGGTGCAGTGGCGCGTCGTCTCGTCCGACGGCCACCCGATCGCGGAGAACTACACGTTCTCGTACGAGCCCGCCGGCGACGCCGAGGCGGGTGCGGGCTCCGCCGAGCCCGCCTGCGGCGAGGCCGAGCAGTCCGCCGCCGCCGGGGCGGCTGAGCAGACGGACGCGGCGCAGCCCGAGAGCCGCGAGGCGGAGACCGCGAGCCCGGTGAACGGGCTCTGGCTCGGCGTTGGTGTCGGCGGTCTGGCCGTCCTCGCGGTGGCGGTCGCCGTCTTCGTGATCCTGCGCCGGCCGCGCCCCCGCGAGTGACGGGAGCCGCGCCCGCGTCGGCGTGAGACGCGCGCTACCCGCGCGACTCGTCGACGGAGAGCCATGCGGGGAAGGGGTCGGGCAGCATCCGCCAGCTGCCCGGCCCCGCCGCGAACTCCGCATCGGTGAGTGCGGCACCGTCGAGTGCGGCGGTGAGCGCCACCGGTTCGAGGTCGATGCCGATGAACGCGAGATCCTGCCCGATCGCGAGGAGCTCGGCCTCCGCGCTCACCGCGTCGCCGCCGATCGGCTCGAAGGAGATGACCCTGCCGATGTGGTCCCAGCTCGCGACGCGGCTCGGCCGGGTGGCGAGCCGGCAGAACCCGGCTGACCGCACGACGAAGCCGAACTCCCCGGGTTCGATGCGGCGATCGAGCACCGCCTGCAGGCGGCCCGGGTGCAGCGGCCGCTCGTGGGTGTAGCGCACAGCGGAGACGCGCGGGTCGCTCATGTGCGGGTCGTGCTCGCCGTTCAGCAGCGCCACCCATCCCGGCCCGTCCTGCTGCGGCGAGAGCGCCGGCGGCGCCGAGACGGGTTCGTGCCCCGCCTGGTGCAGGCTCAATCGCGAGCGCGGCGCGAGGTGGTTCGCGAGCGCCATGATTGTCGAGAGGTGCGCGGTCGGGAGCGACTCCCAGTTCACGAAGACGATCTGCGTGGAGTACTCCATCTGGCTGACGAGCAGCTCGGCGCGCGCGACGTGCACGCCGCTGCTCCGCATCGGGAGGTAGTCGTCGCGCATCACGTCGGTGAGGAAGTGCACGGCATCGACCACGCAGACGAGGTGGATCAGCTGCACGCGGTCGGGCTCCGCGCCGAACGCGCCGATCGCCTCGGTCGCGCGCACGTCGGTCGGGAGCTCGATGACGGCGCGCCTCGACGCTCCGGCCCACGGGGCGAGCGCGGCGGCCTCGAGCAGCGGGTCGGGGTGGTGGGCTAGCCGAGCGGCGGTGATGAGCGCGGCGCCGGTGTGCGCGGCCCGGCGTGCGGCAAGCGCGCGGCGCTCCGGAGCGCACGCCCCCATCACTGCGGTGATCTCGATGGTGTGCATGTGGTCCTTTCTGGAGCGAGAGCGCGGATGTCCGCGCACATCACTATACTGATAATAATTATCAATAAGCCGAGAGGGGCATTATGAAGGTTCGCGCATCGCTCGCATCGCTGAAGCGACAGCCGGGGGCGCAGGTTGTGCGGCGCCGGGGTCGCGTCTACGTGATCAACAAGGCCAACCCCCGCTTCAAGGGACGCCAGGGGTAGCAGTTCCTCTGGACGACTACCCGCACCAGTCGCTGAGCCCGCCGATCGCGGACCGCACGGTCGCGCCCGAGTCGAGGCGCACGTAGTTCGTCGTGGTCTGCGCGTACCCGGGGGCCGACGCGGCACCATCGGCAGCGCCCCCGTCCGAGATGGTCTCGACGGCCGCGAACTCGGCGTTCGGCGAGAGGCAGACGCGGCCGATGCGCGTGGACGCCGCGGCCGGTGCGAAGACGCTGCGCGTCTCGCCGTCGCGCTCCACGAGCACGGAGCCGCCGGCGACGAGGGAGCCGTCGCCGAGCGCCGAGCCCGCCGACCGGGGGTCGACGCCGTCGGCGACGGGCGGCGGCTCGCCCGGCGTCGAGGCCGCTCGCGCCAGCACGGCGTCGGGGGCGGCCGCGAGCACGGCGCGATCGTCGGCGCCGGCGGGCTGCACCATCGGGGTGCGCTCGGGCTCCGCATCGAGCGTTCCCGTGACGATCCCGCCGAGGTCAACGAGCGACGGGCCCGCCGCATCCGCAACCGCGAGCGCGGTGGTGCCCGGGACGAAGCCGAGCAGGTCTCCCGAGAGACCTAGGTCGAAGACGCGCGGCTCGGGCACCGACTCCCAGCCGAAGAGCCGGCCGTCGGGGCTCTGCAGCACGAGCGAGGTCGTACCCGGCACGAAGCGCCAGTCCCGCACGGGTACGGGCGACCCATCGGCTCCGGTCACGATCGACACGATGGCGGTCGCGGGGTCGATCACGAGCAGCGTGCGATCGTACTCCGTGCCGTCGTCGCCGGCGCCCGAGGCGACGACCCCGATCACGCCGCTGCGCGCCTCGCTGCGGAGCTGCCCGAGGTGCGGCGCCGTCATCACGCGGAACGGGTCGGGATCGGCGAAGGTCGCAGCGGATCCGCCGTCCGTCGTCGCCGCATGGACGTCGAGCGCCGCCCGGCCCGTCTCGTCTCGCAGCACGGTCGCGAGCCCGTCGCCCGTGATCGCGTACTCTTCGATGCGGGGCGCCGCGAAGACCTCGCGGGTGGCAGCGGGATCCTGCAGACGGTGCTCCAGCAGTCGGTCGCCGCCCGGGGAGCGGCTCAGCGTGTAGGTCGCCGGGTCGGGTGTGCGCACCGGCGCCGAGACCACGTCGCTGCTTCCGGTCGCGGCTCCGCTCACCCGCGCCTCGATGCGGTACTCGGCGCCGGTGTCGAGCATCTCGAGGAAGCGGACGGTGAGCGAGCTGCCGTCGGAGGAGACGTCGATCGGCGTCTCGGGCCGCACGCTCACGGCGGCGGCGTCGACGTCGGCGATCGGCTGGCTGAAGTGCAGTTGCACGCGCTGGTCGGTGCGCGAGACGAGCAGCGCCGTATCGGCGTCGACGCCCGCGAGGCGGGGCGGCTGCACGAGGTTGGCGACGGCGAGGCCCGCGGCGAGCAGGCCGAGGATCGCGAATACCGCGATGCGCGACACCAGGGCGCGCCGTGCAGCTCTCGGCTCAGTAGACATACGGGTCTTCCGGTTCGTCGATGGCGGTGACGGCGAAGGGGCGCAGCACCACGGGCTGGTCGCTCGTCACGTCGGGGTTCGCGACGAAGACGCCCTCGACCTCGACCCAGGATCCCTCGGGGTGCTCGCCCGCCCAGCCGGGCGCGAGCACCGGCACGCCGAGCGGTTGGGCGTCGACCGCGCAGCAGGAGACGACGAAGCGGGCGGCGGTGAAGAGATCTGGCTCCCCGCCGGGCGAGGGGAGCACGAACCCGATGAAGCGCGCCGTGCGGCCCTCGGCCTCCGCGCCGCCGCCCTGCCGCAGCAGCATCGCCCAGTCATGGGCGTCGCGGTCGGCATCCGCTCCCGCTGCGGGAGCGTCGCCCGCCGGGCCCGATCCCGCGTTCACCTGCCGCTGCTGAGCAGTCGCGACGGAGAGCGTGGTCGGCGGGGCCACGAGCAGGGCGGCGGCGGTCGCGCCGACGAGCAGCACCGCCCCGGCGAGGGAGAGCGCGCGCCTCAGCGGACGGGGTGCGCTCCCGTCGTGCGCATCCGACCGCTCAGCGCGGCGCAGGGCGGGAACCGCCGCGCACAGCGCGATCGCGGCGATCGCGCAGAGCGACACGGTGAACCAGAAGTATCTCGGGTGCACGTACCAGCCGAGGCGCCCCGTCGCGGCGAGCCAGAGGATCGCGGCGATCCCGAGCCCGCTCAGGATGATCCCGCGCCAGTACCGGTCGAAGCGCTCACGCCACAAGGTTCAGCCCCCATCCGATGACGAGGCAGCAGAGGGCCACGAGGCCGGTGAGCAGCGCGAGCGCGCGGGCGGTGAAGGTGGTGCGCAGCAGGGCGAGCATCTTGACGTCCATCATCGCCCCGAAGAGGAGGAAGGCCACGATGCTGCCCGGCAGGAA
Source organism: Leucobacter chromiiresistens (assembly GCF_900102345.1). Lineage (NCBI taxonomy): Bacteria > Bacillati > Actinomycetota > Actinomycetes > Micrococcales > Microbacteriaceae > Leucobacter > Leucobacter chromiiresistens. The sequence continues at coordinate 347,457 of NZ_FNKB01000002.1, forward strand.
GGTCGCGCTGAGCGAGAGGATGAAGAAGGCGTCGACGCTCGAGCAGATCGAGATGATGAACGCGAGCAGCATGAGCGCGAGCACGGACCAGAGCGGATGCGACCCGAGCGCGAGGAGAAGGTCGCGCGGCGCACCCACCTGGATCGCTCCGGCCAGCGCAGACCCGATCACGAGGGCGGGCATCAGGGCGCTGGTCTCCTCCGCGATTCCGACGAGGCTCCGCTGCATCCGGCTCTGACGCGCGTGCTCGTGACCGTGCGCGCACTGGGCGCGGAAGCCGTCGGCGAGCAGCGCGGACTGCTGCGCGGAGCGGCTGAGGAGCCAGCCCGCGAGGTTCGCGATCACGAATCCGCCGATGATGCGCGCTGCGAGAATCCCATCGCTCCACCCGAACGCGTGGTACGTGGTGACGATGGTCACCGGGTTGAGCACCGGGGCGGCGAGCAGGAAGGTCGCGGCCTCGGAGACGGTGAAGCCCCGCAGCATGAGCCCGCGCGCGAGCGGAACGTTGCCGCACTCGCAGACGGGGAGGAGCACGCCGGTGACCGACAGCACCGCGCGCCGCAGCGCCGCGTTGCGGGGCAGCACGCGATCGATGACCGACTGGGGCACCCAGACCTGCACGACCGTGGAGAGCAGGATGCCGAGGAAGACGAACGGCAGCGACTCGATGAAGACGCTCAGCGACAGCGCGACGAAGTCGGCGAGCGCCTCGGGCAGTGCGAGCGCGTCGCTCGCGCCATCGGTGAGCGCCCGCACGCCGATCGCGGCGACGAGCGCCAGGGCGGCGGAGCCGGCGAGCACGAGCGCGCGCGAGCGGTGCACCACCGCCGCCATACCGCCTCCGATCCGAACCGGGTCGGAGCTCCGAGCCGATTCCGCATGGCGCGATCGGGGGAGGTTCGATCGGCGCCGCCGATAATCGTTCTCAGTATAGAAGCGGCGAAGGTCGCCCGGCCGAGAGGCGGGTGCGTGTCGCCGCGCCGCGCGATCGGGAGCAACGGCAGACGACGCCCGCGACGCGCATCGTCAGCGGGCGGGCGACGCGCTGCGGCACGCCGAGCAGATGCCGAAGACCTCGAGCGTGTGCGAATGCACGTCGAACCCGTGCGTGCGCGCCACCGAGGTGAACCACGCCTCGTCGGGCGGCTCGATCTCGATGGTGGTGCCGCAGCTCGTGCAGACCATGTGGTGGTGATGCGTCTGCGGATCCTCGCAGGCGCGGTACAGCTGACCATCGGGGGTGGAGATCGCGTCGGCCTCCCGGTTCTCGACCAGCGCGTTCAGCTGACGGTACACCGTCGCGATCCCGATCTTCGAGCCGTCGTCCGAGAGTCGCCGGTGCAGCTCCTGGGCCGAGATGAAGCCGGCCATCGATTCGAGTGCGGTGCGCACCGCCGCGCCCTGCGCGGTACGCCGGGTGCGAGTGGATGTCACGGTGGGTCTCCCAGGGTCGAGGGTCGCCTCCGATGCTAGCAGCGGAGCGCCGCCCCGAGTTCTCCTGCCGGCGAACGCCCGGGAGCGGGGGCGGAGGCCAGCGGCTGCGGCGAGGCTCGACGCCCCGCGCCTGGGCACCTGTGCGCCCCTGCGCCGCGCTTCCGCGAACGCGGCGGGGCGGATACGCTGGTCGGAGGAACGGGAAGGGGCGGTCGCGTGGGGTTGTTCAGTGAAAGCGCCGCTCCGATCGCCGGCGGCGATGCCCGTCTCCAGCCGCTGAGGCAGCAGCGTCTCGAGGTCGTACTCGACGAGCTGGGCTGGACGTACACGGTCGACGACGCGGGCGACGCCCGCGGCGGCTGGGAATCGGGATCGTTCTTCTTCCTCGTCGACGACGAGGCCGAGCCGTTGCTCTGCGTGCGCGGCTACTGGGGCGGGCGGCTCGGCGAAGCGGAGTACCTCGGCGCACTCGAGCTCTGCAACCTCTGGAACGCCGACCGGCTCTGGCCGAAGACGTTCGTCGGGCGCGACGACGACGGGTCGATCCGTCTGAACGGCGAGCACACCGTCGATTACGCCGCGGGCGTCACCGACGCCCAGCTCGCCCAGCACCTGCGCTGCGCCGTCGGCACGACGCTGGCGTTCTTCGCGGAGGCGGGCGACGCCTTCCCGGAGGCGCGGGTGCGAGCGCAGGCGCCGCGCTGAGTAGGCTGGGCGCATGAAACGCGTCGCCGTCGTCGTGCTCGAGGGCGCGAAGCCGATGGACGTCGGCATTCCCGCGCAGGTGTTCACCCACCGCGCCAGCATGCCCTACTCGGTCGACGTGTGCGGCATCAGGCCCGGTCTGATCGCCGGAGGCGACGGGCTCTCGTACCACGTGGAGCACGGGCTGGAGGCGCTCGACGAGGCCGATCTCGTCTTCGTCCCGGGATACCGGTTCCCCGACCGCGACGCGGCGCCGCGAGTGCTCACGGAGGCCCTCGGCCGCGCGCACGCCCGCGGGGCCATTCTCGCGGCGATCTCGACCGGCGCCTTCGCGCTGGCCGCCACGGGGCTGCTCGACGGCAGGCGGGCGACGACGCACTGGCACTACGCCCGGCGTCTCGCCGAGCGGTTCCCCGAGGTGCAGGTCGACGACCGGGTGCTGTTCGTCGACGAGGGCGCCGTGCTCACCTCGGCGGGCGCCGCCTCCGGAATCGACCTGTGCCTGCACCTGCTGCGCCGCGAGTCGGGCATGGCCGTGGCCAATCACGCCGCTCGCCGCCTCGTCGCCGCGCCCTATCGCAGCGGCGGTCAGGCGCAGTACCTGCCGCACAGCGTGCCGGAGTCGACGGGGGAGCGGTTCACCCAGACCCGCGAGTGGGCGCTGCGCCACCTCGGCGAGCCGCTGACCATCGCCCGGCTCGCGGAGCACGCGCGCGTCTCGGAGCGCACCTTCTCCCGGCGCTTCCTCGATGAGACCGGGTACACCCCGATGCAGTGGGTGATGCGCGCCCGCGTGGATCGCGCGCGCGAGCTGCTGGAGGAGACGGATCTCGGCATCGACACCATCTCGGCGGCCGTGGGGCTGGGATCGGCGACGAACCTGCGCCGGCACTTCAGGCAGGTGCTCGGCACGGCGCCGACGGCGTATCGGCGCACGTTCTCGCAGTCGTCGTAGCGCCCGGTCCGAGCGCCCCGAGCGGTGCGGTTCCGCCCGATCCGACGCTGGCGGTTTCCGTTCGAATGATGGCAATGCGGCCACTGGCGTGCGGGCGCGCGAGGGGCCACTCTGGAATGAGTCCACACTGCACCCCACCTCGAAGGAGATCGAAGAGCCCATGACCCGTCGGGTAGCCATCAACGGATTCGGACGCATCGGCCGGGGCGTACTGCGCGTCCTGCTGCAGGAGCGGAACGACCTCGAGGTCGTCGCGATCAACGACCTCACCGACGCGCCCACGCTGGCGCACCTGCTCTCCCGCGACTCGCTCTACGGCAAGCTCGAGCAGCCGGTGAGCGTCGACGGCACGACGCTCGTCGTCGGCGACCGCCGCATCGAGATCCTCGGCGAGCGCGATCCCGCGAACCTGCCCTGGGCGGAGCTCGGCGTCGACGTCGTGCTCGAATCGACCGGCCTCTTCACGAAGGCGGAGGACGCGCAGAAGCACATCGACGCCGGCGCGAAGCGCGTGCTCATCAGCGCCCCGGGCAAGGGCGCGGATCTGACCCTGGTGGTCGGCGTGAACGACGACCTCTACGACCCCGAGCAGCACCGCATCGTGTCGAACGCCTCGTGCACGACCAACGCGCTCGCGCCGCTCGCGAAGGTGCTCGACGACCTCGCCGGCATCGAGTGGGGCACCATGATGACGGTGCACGCCTACACGGCCGACCAGCGCCTGCAGGACGCACCGCACTCCGACCTGCGCCGCGCCCGCGCCGCAGCCCTGAACATCGTGCCGACGTCGACCGGCGCGGCGACCGCGATCGGCCTCGTGCTGCCGCAGCTCGACGGCAAGCTCGTCGGCGGATCCCTCCGCGTGCCCGTGCCCGTCGGCTCGATCGTCGAGCTCACCGCGGTGGTCTCCCGCGAAGTCACCCGCGACGAGGTGCTCGCCGCCTACCGCGCCGCCGCCGACGGCCCGCTCGACGGCGTGCTCGAGTACTCCGAGGAGCCGCTCGTCTCATCGGACATCGTGGGCAACCCGCACAGCTCCATCTTCGACTCCGAGCTGACGTACGTCGACGGCAAGCACGTCAAGGTCACCGCCTGGTACGACAACGAATGGGGCTTCTCGAACCGCGCGGCGCAGGTGCTCGGCACGCTCGCCGCGTAGCCCGGAGCGCGCACAGCAATAGCGGCCCCGCCCGATCCGATCGGGCGGGGCCGCTATTGCTTCCGCTGCTGCGTCAGCGGGAGGCGCGAGCGCGGAGCCTCAGCACCAGGGCGGCGATCGCCCGCCATCCGACCAGGAAGACGCCGAGCGTCACCGCCGTGACGACGATGAACGACGGCGCCGTGCCCGCGCCGGTTGCCGCGCGCAGGAGCATGCCGATGACCACCGCCCCGGCCCAGACGGGGAGCCCGGTGCGCACGATCGCCAGCGGCCGCCTGACGGCGAGCACGGCGAGCCACGCGATCCCCAGCCCCGCGAGGAACGGCCACGCCGTTCCCAGCAGGCCGAGCAGCGTCTCGGCGCGCGCGTGGCTGCTCCGCCCGATGCCGGCGAACAGGAGCACGAACACGACGTCGATCGCGAGCGCGATGGCGACGGCGCGGCCCGAAGCGGAGGCGCCGCTGCGGTCTCTGCGGCCGGTCGCCGCGCTCACCGGTCCGCCTCCGCGCGCGAGCGCTCGATCACGTGGAGCACCGCGTCGTGCACCCGCCCGTTCGTCGCGAGCGAGCTTCCGTTCCAGGCGCTCTCGGCACCGTCGATGTCGGTGAACCGCCCGCCCGCCTCGCGCACGATCGGCACGAGCGCGGCGAGATCGTACGGCTTCACGTCGAACTCGGCGACGATGTCGACGAGGCCCTCCGCCAGCAGCATGTACGACCACATGTCGCCGTAGGCGCGATCCCGCCAGACCGCCCGCGAGAGATCGATGAGCGGCCGCAGATACCCCGCCAGATCCCATTGCTCGATGCTCTGGAAGCTCAGCGAGGCGTGCTCGAGGTCGGAGACCGCCGAGACGCGCAGGCGACGGGCCTCCGTCCCCTGCTGCCGACCCCACGCACCCGCACCGGTCTCGGCCCACCACCGGGCGCCGAACGCCGGCGCCGAGACGACGCCGACCGTCGGGCTCCCGTCGACCTCGAGTGCGATGAGGGTCGCCCAGTTCGGCACGCCGCGGAGGAAGTTGGACGTGCCGTCGATGGGATCGATGATCCATCGCCGCGCGCCCCGGTCCTCCCGCCCCGACTCCTCGCCGAGGAACCCGTCGTGCGGGCGCTCGGCGGCGATGCGCTCGCGCAGTGCGCGCTCGACCGCCGTATCCGCATCGGTGACGAAGGTGCGATCCGGCTTCGTGTCGATCGCGAGATCGGCGGCGCGGAAGCGGGGCAGCGAGATCGCATCGGCCAGATCCGCGAGTTCGAGGGCCAGCGAGAGATCGGGCGAGGGGAGCGCTCGGGTCATGGACACACCTTCCGTGAGCGGAAACCGGGCGGATACGCGAAAAGCCCGGTATCAGATACCGGGCTTCTCGAACTGTGCGCCCTCACGGGCTCGAACCGTGGACCCGCTGATTAAGAGTCAGCTGCTCTACCAACTGAGCTAAAGGCGCATATCGCTGTTCCGAGGCCTTGCCTCGCTGAGCAACGGATGAAACTCTAACACGTTCGCGGGGGAGCCCTCAAATCGAGGGCGGTATCCCGCGCGCGTCGCCCGAGCCTCCGCCGTTCGGGGCCCGAGCGGCGCGTCCGCTCAGCGCAGCTTCCTGCGCTCCTGCTCCTGCTCGTCTTGCTCCTGCATCGAGACGGTGGCGATGGCGAGGGCCAGACCGGCGAGCCAGGCGCCCCAGACCAGATACCGCCGCCAGTCCTTGCGCATCGAACCGGTGCGCCGCGCGGTGCTCAGCGCTCCGAACGCGGCGCCGATCACTCCGGGATTGGTGACGTACTTGCCAATGGACACGGTGCCTCCCAGCGGTCGATGATGATGACCGTTTCAGCCTAGCGGGAGGGTCTGCGGCGGGGAGGGGGTTGCGGTAGCCTGGCACCGACAGGCTTCGCGCAGGCGAGGTCGCGGAACGGATGATGAAGGAGAAGCCGGCATGGCGAAGCAGGAGACGGGCGCGCTGTTCGAGGAGAGCTCCCAGGGGGCGGTCAGTGCGGTCACGGCGATCGTGTTCCTGGTGTCGATCGTGCTGGTGCTGGGCGGGTTCGTCGTCATGAGCTACGGCGTGAACCCGGAGCTCGGCCCCGCCGAGGTGTGGACCTTCGCCGGCGGCCTCGCCGCGACCACGCTGGGCTTCGCGCTGCCCTTCTCGCTGCTGCCGCTCACGGGCAAGTAGGGCGCGCACCGCGGAGGCGGGGCCGGGGGAGTCGCTCCTCCGGCCCCGCTCGCGCGTTCGGCCGGTCGTCGTGCGGCTCCGCACGCCGTTCTGCGCATGCGGCAGCCCCTAGAATGGCGGTTATGGCAGAGATCGACATGAAGCCGCGCAGCCGCGACGTCACCGATGGAATCGAGAAGGCCGCGGCCCGGGGCATGCTCCGCGCGGTCGGCATGGGCGACGCCGACTGGGACAAGCCCCAGATCGGCATCGCGAGCTCCTGGAACGAGATCACTCCCTGCAACCTGAGCCTCGACCGGCTCGCGCAGGGGGCGAAGGAGGGCGTGCACTCGGGCGGCGGGTACCCGCTGCAGTTCGGCACGATCTCCGTCTCCGACGGCATCTCGATGGGCCACGAGGGCATGCACTTCTCGCTCGTCTCCCGCGAGGTCATCGCCGACTCCGTGGAGACCGTGATGATGGCGGAGCGCCTCGACGGCTCCGTGCTGCTCGCGGGCTGCGACAAATCGCTGCCCGGCATGCTCATGGCCGCTGCCCGCCTCGACCTCGCATCCGTCTTCCTCTACGCGGGATCGATCGCCCCGGGCTGGGTCAAGCTCACCGACGGCACCGAGAAGGAGGTCACGATCATCGACGCCTTCGAGGCGGTCGGCGCGTGCAAGGCCGGAACGATGAGCGAGGAGGACCTGAAGCGCATCGAGTGCGCGATCGCACCCGGCGAGGGCGCGTGCGGCGGCATGTACACGGCGAACACGATGGCCTCCATCGCCGAGGCGCTCGGCATGAGCCTGCCGGGATCGGCGGCTCCGCCCAGCGCCGATCGACGCCGCGACTACTTCGCGCACCGCTCCGGAGAGGCCGTGGTCAACATGCTGCGCCTCGGCATCACCGCGCGCGACATCCTGACGAAGCACGCGTTCGAGAACGCCATCACGCTGCTCATGGCATACGGCGGGTCGACGAACGCGGTGCTCCACCTCCTGGCGATCGCCCGCGAGGCCGAGGTCGATCTCACGCTCGAGGACTTCGACCGCATCGGCTCGAAGGTGCCGCACCTCGCCGACATGAAGCCGTTCGGCAAGTTCGTGATGGCCGACATCGACCGCCACGGCGGCGTGCCGGTCGTGCTCAAGGCGCTGCTCGACGCGGGCCTGCTGCACGGCGACGCGCTCACCGTGACCGGCAAGACGATGGCGGAGAACCTCGCCGAGCTCGATCCCGACCCCATCGACGGCACGGTGATCCACCACCTCGACGACCCGATCCACGCCACCGGCGGCCTGTCGATCCTGCACGGATCGCTCGCCCCCGAGGGCGCCGTGGTGAAGACGGCCGGCTTCGACGCCGAGCTGTTCGAGGGCCCGGCCCGCGTCTTCGACCGGGAGCGCGCGGCCATGGACGCGCTCACCGAGGGGCGCATCGGCAAGGGCGACATCGTCGTGATCCGGTACGAGGGGCCGAAGGGCGGCCCCGGCATGCGCGAGATGCTCGCGATCACCGCCGCCATCAAGGGCGCGGGACTCGGCAAAGATGTACTACTATTGACGGACGGACGATTCTCAGGCGGCACAACCGGCCTGTGCATCGGCCACATTGCACCGGAGGCGACGGACGGCGGTCCGATCGCCCTGGTCCGCGACGGAGACCTGATTCGGGTCGATATCGCCGCACGAACGCTCGATCTGCTGGTAGACCCCTCTGAGCTCGAGGCCCGACGAGAAAACTGGGCCCCGCTTCCCCCGCGGTACACGCGCGGCGTGCTGGCGAAGTACGCGAAGCTCGTCAAGTCGGCGTCACACGGCGCCGTCACCGGCTGAGCCGGAAGACGCGCGCACGGCACGCCGTCGGCCGAACACGGCCGCGTTCCGCGATATCACCTCCGATCACGAAAGCTGGACATGAACTCGGAATCGAGTGCACTCCCATCACCACACGCGGCTCGGCGCGGCGAGCGGATGACCGGCGCGCAGGCCGTCGTCCGCAGCCTCGAGGCGCTCGGCGTGACCGACGTCTTCGGGCTGCCCGGCGGCGCGGTGCTGCCGCTCTACGACGCTCTGATGGACGCCCAGAAGCTCCGCCACGTGCTCGTGCGGCACGAGCAGGGCGGCGGCCACGCCGCCGAGGGCTTCGCCACGGCTAGCAACACCGTCGGCGTCTGCATCGCCACGTCGGGGCCCGGCGCGACGAACCTCGTCACCGCCATCGCCGACGCCTACATGGACTCCGTGCCGCTGCTCGCGATCACCGGGCAGGTCTACTCGCACCTCATGGGCACAGATGCGTTCCAGGAGGCCGACATCGTGGGCATCACGATGCCCATCACCAAGCACTCCTTCCTCGTGAAGCGCGCGGAGGACGTGCCCGAGGCCATCGCGGCGGCGTACTACCTCGCGTCGACCGGTCGACCCGGCCCCGTGCTCGTCGACATCACGAAGGACGCCCAGGAGGCGGAGTTCGACTTCGTCTGGGGCGAGCGAGCCGACCTGGCCGGGTACCGTCCCATCACGAAGGCCAACAGCAAGCAGATCCAGGCCGCGGCCGATCTGATCGCCGACGCCAAGCGCCCCGTGTTCTACGTGGGCGGCGGAGTGGTGCGCGCCGGAGCCGCCGAGGAGCTGCTGCAGCTCGTCGAGCTCGTGGGCGCGCCCGTCGTCACCACGCTCACCGCGCGCGGCGTCTTCCCCGACTCGCACGCGCAGCACCTCGGCATGCCGGGCATGCACGGCACCGTGCCCGCGGTGCTCGCCCTCCAGGAGGCCGACCTGCTGATCACCCTCGGCGCGCGCTTCGATGATCGCGTCACCGGCAAGGCGGCGCTGTTCGCCCCGCACGCGAAGGTGATCCACGCCGACATCGATCCCGCCGAGATCGGCAAGATCCGTGCCGCCGACGTGCCGATCGTGGGTGATGCCGCCGAGGTGATCGCCGACCTGATCGCCGCGATGTCGACCGCGCAGGTCAGCCGCGAGTGCGCGAACATCAGCCCGTGGTGGGAGCGGCTGCGCGGGCTGCAGCAGAAGTTCCCCCTCGGGCACCAGCCGACGAGCGACGGGCTCCTCTCCCCGCAGCAGGTCATCCAGCGCATCGGCGAGCTCACCGGGCCGGAGGGCGTCTACGCCGCCGGCGTCGGCCAGCACCAGATGTGGGCCGCGCAGTTCATCTCGTACGAACGCCCCGGATCCTGGCTGAACTCGGGCGGCGCGGGCACGATGGGCTACGCCGTGCCCGCGGCGATGGGCGCCAAGGTGGCGGAGCCCGACCGCGTCGTCTGGGCCATCGACGGCGACGGCTGCTTCCAGATGACCAATCAGGAGCTCGCGACCTGCGTGGTGAACAACATCCCCATCAAGGTCGCCGTCATCAACAACTCCTCGCTCGGCATGGTGCGTCAGTGGCAGACGCTGATCTACAACGGCCGGTACTCGAACACCGAGCTCAACACGGGGCACGGATCGCAGCGCGTTCCCGACTTCGTGAAGCTCGGAGAGGCCTACGGCTGCCTCGCCATCCGCGTCGAGCGCGAGGATCAGATCGACGAGGCGATCCAGCTCGCCCTCGCCACCAACGATCGCCCCGTCGTCATCGACTTCGTCGTGAGCGCGGACGCGATGGTCTGGCCGATGGTGCGGCAGGGCACCTCGAACAGCGACATCCAATACGCACTCGAACACAGCCCCGAGTGGGAGGCAGAGTAACCATGAGCCGTCGCGTGCTGAGCCTCCTCGTCGAGGACAAGCCGGGTCTGCTGACCCGCGTCGCCGGGCTGTTCGCCCGCCGCAGTTTCAACATCGAATCGCTCGCGGTCGGCCCGACCGAGATGCGCGGCCTCTCGCGCATCACCGTCGTCGTCGATCAGGACGACGTGCTGCTCGAGCAGGTCACGAAACAGCTCAACAAGCTCGTCAACGTCATCAAGATCGTCGAGCTGGACGGCGCCGCCTCGGTGCAGCGCGAGCACGTGCTCATCAAGGTGCGCGCCGACAACCAGTCGCGATCCCACGTGCTCGAGGCGGTCACCCTGTTCCGCGCACGCGTCGTCGACGTCGTGCCCGACGCCCTCACCATCGAGGTGACGGGCGACCGCGGCAAGATCGACGCCTTCCTGAAGGTGCTCGAGCCCTACGGCATCAAGGAGATCGCGCAGTCCGGCCTCATCGCCATGGGACGCGGGTCGAAGTCGATCACCGAGCGCGTCTTCAAGAACTAGCGGAGCGCGTCTTCACGAACGAGCGAAGCGCGCTTCGCTGCACGAGCTATCACGAATCACCACAACGAAGGAGAGTCCCAAGTGGCAGAGATGTACTACGATGCCGACGCCGATCTGTCGATCATCCAGGGCAAGAAGGTAGCCGTCGTCGGCTACGGCTCGCAGGGCCACGCCCACGCGATGAACCTGCGCGACTCGGGCGTCGAGGTCGTCATCGCCCTCAAGGAGGGCTCGAAGTCGACGCAGAAGGCGGAAGAGGCCGGGTTCGAGGTCAAGACCGTGGCCGACGCCGCGGCATGGGCGGACCTCATCATGATCCTCGCGCCCGATCAGCACCAGCGCGCCATCTTCTCCGAGTCGATCAAGGATCACCTGACCGAGGGCAAGACGCTCGCGTTCGCGCACGGGTTCAACATCCGCTACGGCTACATCGAGGCCCCCGCGGGCGTCGACGTGATCCTCGTCGCGCCGAAGGCTCCCGGCCACACCGTGCGCCGCGAGTTCGAAGCCGGCCGCGGCATCCCCGACATCATCGCCGTCGAGGTCGACGCCTCGGGCACCGCGTGGGAGACCGCGAAGTCGTACGCGAAGGCGATCGGCGGCACCCGCGCCGGCGTCATCAAGACCACCTTCACCGAGGAGACCGAGACCGATCTCTTCGGCGAGCAGTCGGTGCTCTGCGGCGGCACCAGCCACCTCGTGCAGTACGGCTTCGAGGTGCTCACCGAGGCCGGCTACCAGCCCGAGATCGCCTACTTCGAGGTGCTCCACGAGCTGAAGCTGATCGTCGACCTCATGTGGGAGGGCGGCATCGCCAAGCAGCGCTGGTCGATCTCCGACACGGCGGAGTTCGGCGACTACGTCTCGGGCCCGCGCGTCATCGGCCCCGAGGTGAAGCAGCACATGCAGGAGGTGCTCGCCGACATCCAGTCGGGCGCCTTCGCGAAGCGCTTCATCGAGGATCAGGACAACGGCGGCGTCGAGTTCCAGGAGCTCCGCAAGAAGGAGGAGTCGCACCCGATCGAGAAGACCGGCGGCGAGCTCCGCAAGCTGTTCGCATGGCAGCAGCAGGACGCCGACTACGTCGACGGCTCGGCTGCACGCTGATCTGATCGCGAATCGAACGCCCGCCGGGGGAGTCCTCCCGGTGGGCGTTCTGCTGTGCGGGGCGCGGCCGGGGCGGGGCCGGGCGGGGCGATCGGGTGCGGGATCGCGCACCCCCTCCGGCGCTCACCTGCGGTGCGCCGCCCAGGTTCACGGGGTCGAGGCGCGCTTCGTGCGGGCGGTGGCGGGCGCCGACCAGGGATCCTCGGGCCACGGGTGCTTCGGGTACCGGCCCCGCATCTCCTTGCGCACCTGCTGATACGGGCCGTTCCAGAACGACTCGAGGTCGTCGGTGACGGCGAGCGGCCTCCGCGCCGGCGAGAGCAGGTGGAAGAGCACGGGAACGCGCCCGTCGACGAGCGCCGGCGTGCGGGCGAGCCCGAACACCTCCTGCAGCTTCACGGCGACGATCGGCCGCTCCGCTCCGGTGCCGGGCTCCGGGTAGACGATGCGCGCACTGCCGCCCGACGGCACGGCCAGTCGCTCGGGGGCGAGCTGCTCGAATCGAGCCGCGTCGGGCCAGGGGAGCAGGCGCCGGAGTGCGGTGGCGAGATCGAGGGAGCGGAGCGCTGAGCCGCCCGAGAACCGCTCCACGTCGGGGCCCAGCCACGCCTCCAGGTCGTCGATCAGTGCGGCGTCGCCCACGTCGGGCCAGGGCGAGCCGAGCTCGGCGTGCAGCAGCGCGAGTCGTGCGCGCAGGCCCCGGGCCGGCTCGGACCAGGGCAGCGAGGCGAGCCCCTCATCTCGGAGCATCAGCGCGATGGCGGGCGCGGTATCCGCAGCGCTCGCGGCGACCGGTGTCGAACTCAGCAGGATCGCGCCCAGCCGCCGCTCCTGCCGCACCTGCACGCGGCCCTGGGCGATGCGCGCCGCACGTCTGTCGGTGCGCAGCGCCGCCCCGAACCGCAGCGCGTCGTCCTCGCGCAGCGCGGCGGCGAGACGGACGACGGCGCCCGTGCCGTCGGCGGCGCGACCGTCGGCCCGCTGCACCTCGCGCACCGCGATCCAGCTCGACGCGAGCAGCGGGCTGCCCTCGGGCAGCGCGGCCCGCGTGCCGCTCGCGAGGAGGTAGGCGCGGGAGCCCGCGTCGACTCTGCGCGCGATCCACTCGGGGCGTGCGAGCGCGACCACCGCGCCCGGCTCGACAGCGCCGGGCGCATCGCGCCGCCGCGCGTCGCCGCCTGTCTCGTGCCGCCGCGCATCGCCGCCCGCATGCGCCGCCGCGATGCGGAGCAGCCGCCGCGCCTCACCGCGCCAGCGCCCCGCCCTGGGCGCGCGGCCTGCTCGCAGCTCGGCGAGCACTCGCGCGAGATCCGAGCCCGGGTCGCGGAAGTCGCCCGATATCGCGGCGACGACCTCCGCGACACCGCTCGCATCGCCCAGCTCGGCGCAGCCCGCGAGCAGGGCGCGCGCCTCCCGCGCGCCGACCGGCAACGGCGCGACGCGCCTGCCGAGGGCGGTGATGCCGCCCGCTGCGTCCACGAGCTCGAGCGCCCGCAGCACTCCCTCGGCCTCGTGCATCGCCGGCTCCGGCGGGCGGGTCAGCAGGGCCAGCCCATCGCCGCGCGGCGTGCCCCAGGCGGCGAGCAGCAGTGCCGCATCGGTGAGGTCGGCCGAGGCGATCTCGGGCGGGGCGTCGGCCGGCACGCGCGCGAAGTCGCCCTCCGAGTAGGCGCGGACGGCGCGTCCCGGGCCGAGCCGGGCTGCGCGGCCCGCGCGCTGCACGGCGCTCGCGCGGGAGGCGCTCACCGTGACGAGACCGGTCATGCTGCGCGCCTGATCCCGGCGCACCTCTCGAGCGAGGCCCGCGTCGACGACGAGTCGCACGCCGGGCACCGTGAGCGAACTCTCGGCCAGCGACGTGCTCACGACGATGCGGGGCGGATCACCCGGGGCGGCACCGCGCACCGCGCGATCCTGCTCGCGGGCGTCCAACCGGCCGTGCAGTGCGAGCACCTCGACCCCGCCGCCGATCGCGTCGACCCGCGCGCGCAGCAGGCGCACCAGTTCGTCGACCTCGCGCCCCCCCGGCACGAACACCAGCGCGTCGCACCCATCGACGCGCTGCGCCTCCGCGGCGACCGCTGCGAGGTGCGCGAGGAACTCGCGGGTGACCCCGCGCTCGTCGAGCCTCGGATGCTCGCACGGGGCGTACTCGACCCGGAGCGGATGGAGCGCCGAGGGCACCTCGACGATCGGGGCGGGGGCGCCTGCAGCGCCGAGCAGATCGGCGACGCGCTGCGCGTTCAGCGTGGCCGACATCGCCACGACGATGAGATCGTCGCGCAGCTCTCGCACCTCCGCGAGCATGCCGAGCAGCAGGTCGCCGTCGACGGAGCGCTCGTGCACCTCGTCGAGGATCACGGCCCCCACGCCCGGCAGGTCGGGCTCCGCGAGCAGGCGGCGCAGCAGCACGCCGGGGGTGAGGGCCTCGAGCCGATGACCGGGATCGAGCACGCGCTCACCGCGCACCGTGAACCCCACGGTGCCGCCGACGGGGGAGCCGTCGAGGTGCGCGATGCGCGCTGCCGCGGCGCGCACGGCCACGCGCCGCGGCTGCGTGAGCAGCACGGTCGGTGCGCCGGCGCCCGGAGTCGCACCCGACGTGCGGGCGAGCAGCAGGTTCGCGACGAGCGGCGGCACGAAGGTCGTCTTCCCGGTGCCCGGCGGCGCGGTGACCACGGCGGCGCCCGCACCCGCGGCGCGCTCGATCGCGTCGGCCGCGTCGGCGACCACGAGGCCGGCGCCGATCGCGGCGAGATCGAAGCGATGCGGCATCGCTCCAGTCTAGAAGCCGCGGCAGGCGGAGGGGCGCGCTCGGCGCCCGCCGCTTTCGGCGGTCTCCGAGTCGCGGACCGATACCCTGGATCCCATGAAGCAGAAGCCGGGCCGCGCGCCGCGGGAACCTCGGGAGAGCTCGCTCGCGAGCGGATGGACCGTCGAAGGCGAGGCGGCGCCCGTCGCCGCTCCGGCCGACGCGCCCCTCGGCGCGGAGCCGTTGCGGCCGGGGCCGCACGCCGGGCCCGTTGCGGCCGCCGCGTCAGTCGCGACGCCACGCTCCGAGGGCGCCGGCACGCCCTCGCCCTCGCCGTCGCTCGCGGGCGAGACGCGTGACGCGGAGCTCGAAGCAGAGCTTGAAGCGGAGCGCGACGAGCGCCCGCAGATGTCGAACGGCGCGCTCGTGGTGCTCGGCGTCTTCGGCGGGCTGTACCTGCTCTACACGTGGGGCTGGTTCATCATCGCCCAGGCCTACTCGGGCAACAACGCGGTCACCGCGGCGGGCAGCGGGCTCATCGGCGGCGTGCTGCAGCAGATCGTGTTCTGGGCCGCGCCGCTCGCGGCGCCGCTCTGGTTCTTCACGGCGCTGGCGCTGAGTCGCGGGGGGCGCACGAAGCGCCTCGCGATCCTGCTGCTCGTCGGAGCGGTCGTACTCGTGCCGCTGCCGATGCTGATCGCGAGAGGGGCCTGAGCGGTGGTGAAACTCATTGCGTCGTGGACTGCCGGGCTGCTGCTCGGCCTGCTGTACCTCTACGCGGTCGTCGCCGGCATCGGCAACTTCGTCGGGCTCGTCGGGTTGAGCGAGGCGCTCGGCACCGGCCTGTCGGGCTCCGGGCGGCTCTGGCTCATCGTCGGCATCGCGATGCCGGTGGTCGCGCTCGCGGCGGCGCTGCTGCTCGGGCGGGGCCGTGGGGCGGGCAGTCGGATCCTGCTGCTCGCCGCAGGGGTCGCGCTGGTCGCCGCGTGGCAGATCGACCTCATGCACGTCATTCCCGAGTCGTCATATTTCGCATAGCCGGGAGCGGGCGATCCGGGCGGGGCTAGACTGGTGACCTGCGTGCGCTGCGCGTATTGTCCTCGTTTTCAACCCGAAGGATCTGCTTGATGTCTGCGCCGGTCGTGCTGATCGCCGAACAACTTTCGCCCGCAACCATCGCCGCTCTCGGCCCCGACTTCGAGGTGGTGCACGTCGACGGCACCGACCGCGACGCGCTGCGCTCGGCGCTCGGCACCGCGGATGCGGTGCTCGTCCGCTCCGCCACGCAGATCGACGCTGAGGCGCTCGGCTGGGCGCCGAAGCTCAAGGTCGTCGCCCGCGCGGGCGTCGGTCTCGACAACGTCGACATCAAGGCTGCGACGCAGGCCGGGGTCATGGTGGTCAATGCGCCGACCTCGAACATCATCAGCGCCGCCGAGCTGACGGTCGCGCACATCCTCGGGCTCGCCCGCCACCTGCCGCGCGCCCATCAGTCGCTGGCTGCGGGGGAGTGGAAGCGCTCCGCGTTCACGGGCATCGAACTCTTCGAGAAGACCGTCGGCATCATCGGGCTCGGGCGCATCGGCGCCCTCATCGCCGAGCGCCTCCGCGGCTTCGGCGTCGAGCTCATCGCCTACGATCCGTACATCACGGCGGCCCGCGCCCAGCAGCTCGGTGTGCAGCTCGTCTCCCTCGACGAGCTCGTGGAGCGCGCCGACTTCCTGACGATCCACATGCCGCGCACGCCCGAGACGCTCGGCATGATCGGCGCGGAGCAGCTGCGCGCGATGAAGCCGACCGCGTACGTGGTCAACGTGGCGCGCGGCGGACTGATCGACGAGGATGCGCTGGCCGAGGCCCTGGCCGCGGGCGAGATCGCGGGCGCCGCGCTCGACGTCTTCGTGCAGGAGCCGCCGGCGGACACGCGTCTCACCGGGCTGCCGAACGTCAACGTCACCCCGCACCTCGGCGCGTCCACGGACGAGGCGCAGGAGAAAGCGGGTGTCTCGGTCGCGAAGTCCGTGCGCCTCGCCCTCGCCGGCGACCTCGTGCCCGACGCGGTGAACGTGGCCGGCGGCGCGATCGACGAGTACGTGCGCCCCGGTCTGCCGCTCACGGAAAAGCTCGGTCAGGTCTTCGCGGGGCTCGCCGACGGCGCGATCGCCTCGGTCGACATCGAGGTGCACGGCGAGCTCGCCGACCACGACGTGCAGGCGCTGCGCCTCGCCGGGCTCAAGGGCCTGTTCTCGAAGGTCGTCAGCGAGCCGGTGTCGTACGTCAACGCACCCCTCCTCGCCGACCAGCGCAACATCGACGTACGGTTCTCCGTCGATGCGCAGTCGGAGAGCTACCGCAACGTCATCACGATTCGCGGCGCGCTCACCGACGGCACGCCCATCTCGGTCTCGGGCACCCTCACGGGCCCGAAGCAGGTGGAGAAGATCGTCGAGATCAACGGGTACGAGGTCGAGCTGCCGATCCCCGAGCACCTGATCGTCTTCAGCTACGTCGACCGCCCGGGCATCGTCGCGACCTACGGCGGCGTGCTCGGTGAGGCGGGCGTGAACATCGCGGGCCTGCAGATCGCACGCGACGAGAAGCGCGGCACCGCCCTGTCGGTGCTCTCCGTGGACGCGCCCGTCGAGGACGCGCTCATCGGAGCGCTCCGCGGCGCCATCGGTGCGGAGAGCATGCACACGATCGACATCGACGCGCTGTAGGCGTCGGACCTCGAAGCCCCTTCCGAGATCCCCGCGGGAGGGGCTTCGCGCTGGGCGCCGCGTGCTGCGCGCCGCCTCGCGCAGGAGATCCCGCCTCGTGCAGGTGCGATCGGCGGATTCCTCCCTGCATGGCGCCGGATCCCCTGTCTGAAGCGCGGCGCTCGGCGCGCGGCGCGCGGGCGCGCGGGCGCGCGGCGCGCGGCCCGCCGCTACCGCGGCCGACCCGCCGCTACCGCCCGGCGCGGATGGCCGAGGCGACCGCCTCGATGTGCCGCAGTGCGGCGCGCTCGGCCGCCGCGCGATCGCCCGCCTCGATGGCGGCGAAGATCTCCGCGTGCTCGACGTCGGAGTCGAGCTGGCGGGCCTGGGTGATGTTCAGGAACTCCGACTGGAGGTCGAGCGAGCGCCGCATGGACGCGGTGATGCTGAGCAGCACGGAGTTGTGGCTCGCCTCGGCGATGAGGGTGTGGAAGTCGCGGTCGAGGCGCACCCAGTCGTGCAGCACGGTGGTGTCGAGCATCCGGCTCAGCAGTCGGCGCATCGCGTCGAGCTCCGCCGCCGTGCGCCGCTGAGCGGCGTGCCCCGCGGTCGGCACCTCGACGTGGATGCGCGCCTCCATGAGGTGGTCGGGGTCGAAGCCGCCGAACTCGGACACTCCGGAGGGCGTCTTCGAGACGACGTAGGTGCCGCTGCCGCTGCGGGTCTCGGTCAGACCGAGGGTCGCGCAGGCGTGCAGAGCCTCGCGCACGACCGATCGGCTGACGCCGAACTGCTTGGCGAGGGTCAGCTCGCCGGGGAGCCGGTCGCCGGGGGAAATCGCATCGTCGTCGATGAGATCCCGGATCGCGCGGAACGCGGCCTCGGTCGCGCTGATGCGCGTGACGGGGGAGTGCATTGACGGACCTTTCGGGAGCGCGTCGCGGGCTCGCTGGTCGAGGGTCGGCGTCGGCGCAGAGCTCATGGGAACAGGATATTGAACTTCTCCCATTTTCGGGTAACCTGTCTGACAGCCGGACAGGTGAGCACAGGCCCATCGGCGGTGAAGCGAAGAAGGTTCGAACCATGAACGATGAAGTTCTGCCGCTCGGCGGGAGCGCCGCCGACGCCCCGAGCGGTGCCGCACCGCACGCGACCGCCGTCGATGCCGGAGACTCCGGATACCAGCGCGGGTTGAAGCGCCGCCACCTCACCATGATCGCCATCGGCGGCTCGATCGGCACCGGCCTGTTCCTCGGGGCGAGCGGCCGCATGGAGATCGCGGGCCCGTCGCTCGCCTTCGTCTACATCATCTGCGGCATCTTCGCCTTCCTCGTCGTGCGCGCCCTGGGCGAGCTCGTCATGTACCGCCCGTCCTCCGGGGCGTTCGTCTCGTACGCGCGCGAGTTCATGGGGGAGAAGGGCGCGTACGCGGTCGGCTGGCTGTACTTCCTCAACTGGTCGACCACGGTGATCGCCGACATCACCGCCGTGGCCCTCTACATGCACTTCTGGGCGGTGTTCGTGCCGATCCCGCAGTGGCTCCTCGCGCTCACCGCGCTCGCGATCGTGTTCGCCATGAACGTGGCGTCGGTGAAGCTCTTCGGCGAGATGGAGTACTGGTTCGCCATCATCAAGGTGGGCGCCATCGTCGCGTTCGGCGTGATCGGCATCTTCCTCGTCGTCACGCAGACCCCGGTCGACGGGCGCACGCCGGGCTTCCAGCTCATCACGGAGAACGGCGGCTTCTTCCCGAACGGCGTCGGCGCGATGTTCGTGATCGCCCTCGGAGTGGTCTTCGCGTTCGGCGGAACCGAGATGGTGGGCGTCGCGGCAGGCGAGTCGGAGAACCCGCGCGCCGCGATCCCGCGCGCCGTCAACTCCATCATGTGGCGCATCGTGCTCTTCTACGCGGGATCGGTCATCCTGTTCACCCTCCTGCTGCCGTGGAATGCCTACTCCGGCTCGGAGAGCCCCTTCGTCACCGTGATGAACTCCATCGGCATCCCCTACGCCGGCGACATCATGAACGTCGTGGTGCTGACCGCGGCCATGTCGAGCCTGAACGCGGGACTGTACGCGACCGGGCGCACCCTCCGCTCCATGGCCGTCGCGGGCACGGCTCCGGCTTTCGCGAAGCGGCTCAACGCCTCGGGCGCACCCTACGGCGGCATCATGATCACGGCCGCGATCGGCGTGCTCGGCGTCGGCCTGAACTTCGTCGTGCCCGCACGCGCCTTCGACATCGTGCTGAACCTCGCGGGCATCGGCATCGTCGGCACCTGGGCGTCGATCATGGTCTGCCATGCGCTGTACGTGCGCCGCACCCGCCGCACCGGCGAGGGGCGCCCCGCGTACCGCCTGCCGTTCGCCTCCGTCACGAACGCGGTCACGCTCGTCTTCCTGATCGGCATCGTCGTGCTCATGGCGCTCGACGCGGCGGTCGGGCAGATCACGCTCATCGTCTTCGCGGGGGTCGTGATCCTCATGGTGATCGGATGGTTCGCGGTGCGGGGCCGGATCAACGCGTCGGCATTCACGGCGGCGTTCTCGATTCCCGACGCGGCCTTCGTCGAGCAGGACCAGCCGGGCGACGGGCGGCCGGGCGACGGGCGGCCGCGGGCATGAGGGATCGCACCCGGTCGCCACGGCTGCTGCTGGTCTACTGCGGCGGAACGTTCGGCATGCACGAGACCGGCGACGGCCTCGCCGCCCAGACGGACCTCGGCGACGTGCTCTCCGGGCTCGTGGACGCCTGGGCGAGGCGCCACGGCCACCCGGTCGACTGGCGGCTCGCGGTGCCGCGATCCGTGATCGACAGCGCCGAGGCGACCCACGGGACGGCGCTCGAGATCGCCGACCTCATCCGTGAGCGCGTCGCCGAGGGCATCTCGGGCGGCGCGGTGCAGGCCGTGGTCGTGGTGCACGGCACCGACACGCTCGCGCACAGTGCGGCCCAGGCGGCGTTCGCGCTCGCCGACCTCGCGATCCCGATCGTCTTCACCGGCGCCCAGCGCCCGATCGGCATCCCGGGAAGCGACGCGGAGCGCAACTTCGACGACGCGTTCCGCGAGGCGCTGTCGGGCGAGGAGCCGGGGGTGCGCCTCGTCTTCGGCGGCGCCGCGATGCCGGCCTGCCGCGCCGTCAAGCGCTCGAGCGAGGCGTTCGACGCCTTCATCGCACGTCGACCGGCGGCCCGCCCCGTCGACGGGGTCGGCTCGGAGCTGGCGGAGGCCCTCGCCGCGTGCGCGCATGCGCCGGCGCCGCGCGTCGGAATGCTGACGATGGTGCCGGGCCTGCCCGCGGAGATGCTCGGGGCCGCGCTCGACGCGTTCCCCGAGGGGCTGGTGCTCGAGTGCTACGGCTCCGGCACGGGGCCGCTCGTCGGGCCGGCGCACCTCGAGACGCTGCGCCGAGCCCGCGACTCGGGTACGCCGGTGCTCGCCATCACCCGCTGCGAGGACGGCGCGGTCGACCTGCCGCGCTACGCCGTGGGCGCCGCCATCGCGGCGGCCGGGGTGATCGGCGGCCACGATCTCACCGCCGAGGCGGCGATCGCGAAGCTGCGGGCGCTGCGGCGGGCGGGGCTCGCGGGCGCCGCGCTGCGCAGCGCCCTGGACCGGAATCTCGTGGGGGAGCAGCAGCGCTCGGGGAGCGCCCCGGAGCGATGATCCTGGGCATCCCCAGGGTGCGGTGCTACGCTGGGGGGAGCGGGCGATCGCCCGCATCAAACGAAGAACCGAGCACGCTGATCGGCGGGCTGGTCTTCGGTGGTGGATCCCTCTGATCCGCGCGGAGCGGTGCGCAGGGTGGTCGTCTACTGAACATCAGCATCCGCGGTCGAACGCAGCGCATGCCGGCGCGATCCGGACTGTCCATCGCGTGCTCTCGTGAGTAAGGAGAACCCGTGGAGGGTCCTGAAATCAAGTTCGCCGAGGCCGTGCTCGATAACGGCACGTTCGGCAAGCGCACCATCCGTTTTGAGACCGGTCGTCTCGCGCAGCAGGCGCAGGGCGCCGTCGCCGCGTACCTCGACGAGGAGACGATGCTCCTCTCGGCGACCAGCGCATCGAAGCAGCCGAAGGATCACTTCGACTTCTTCCCCCTGACCATCGACGTCGAGGAGCGCTCGTACGCCGCGGGCAAGATCCCCGGCTCGTTCTTCCGTCGCGAGGGCCGCCCGTCGACCGAGGCGATCCTCGTCTGCCGCCTGATCGACCGCCCGCTCCGCCCCTCCTTCGTGAGCGGCCTGCGGAACGAGGTCCAGGTCGTCATCACCGTCCTCTCGATCGCGCCCGGCGAGTTCTACGACGCCCTCGCGATCAACGCCGCCTCGGCGTCGACGCAGATCTCGGGCCTCCCGTTCTCCGGCCCGATCGCCGGCGTGCGCCTCGCGCTCATCGGCGACCAGTGGGTCGCCTTCCCGAACGCGGAGCAGCTGCAGGACGCGGTCTTCGACCTCGTCGTCGCCGGCCGCGTCGTCACCGACGCGCAGGGCAACGACGACGTCGCGATCATGATGGTCGAGGCCGAAGCGACCGAGCACAGCTGGGAACTGATCCGCAGCGGCGCGAAGAAGCCGAACGAGGCGGTCGTCGCCGAGGGGCTCGATGCCGCGAAGCCGTTCATCGCTCAGCTCTGCAAGGCGCAGTCGGAGCTCGCAGCGCAGTCGGCGAAGGAGATCGCCGACTACCCGGTCTTCCTGCCCTACACCGACGAGGTCCTCGCAGCCGTCGACGCGCTCGCGCGCACCGAGCTCGCGCCGATCTACCAGATCGCCGACAAGCAGGAGCGTCAGAACGCCGACGACGCGCTGAAGGCGCGGGTGAAGGAGGGCATCGCCGCGCAGGTCGAGGCCGGCACCCTCCCCGAGTCCGCCATCGCGCAGGTCTCCGCTGCGTACAAGAGCGTGACGAAGGACATCGTGCGCACCCGCGTGCTCACCGAGGGCGTCCGTATGGACGGTCGCGGCACGAGCGACATCCGCGCGCTCGACGCCGAGGTCCAGGTCATCCCCCGCGTGCACGGCTCCGCGATCTTCCAGCGCGGCGAGACCCAGATCCTGGGCGTCACCACGCTGAACATGCTCAAGATGGAGCAGCAGATCGACTCGCTCTCCCCGGTGACGAGCAAGCGGTACCTGCACCACTACAACTTCCCGCCGTACTCGACCGGAGAGACCGGCCGCGTCGGCTCCCCGAAGCGTCGCGAGATCGGGCACGGCTTCCTGGCCGAGCGCGCCCTCGTGCCGGTGCTGCCGAGCCGCGAGGAGTTCCCCTACGCCATCCGCCAGGTGTCGGAGGCGCTCGGATCGAACGGCTCCACGTCGATGGGCTCGGTCTGCGCCTCGACGCTGTCGCTGCTGAACGCGGGCGTGCCGCTGCGCGCACCCGTCGCGGGCATCGCCATGGGCCTCGTCTCCGACGAGGTCGACGGGGAGACGCGGTACGCGGCGCTCACCGACATCCTGGGCGCTGAGGATGCGCTCGGCGACATGGACTTCAAGGTCGCCGGCACCGCCGACTTCATCACCGCGATCCAGCTCGACACCAAGCTCGACGGGCTCCCCGCCTCCGTGCTGAAGGGCGCGCTGACGCAGGCGCACGAGGCCCGCCTGACGATCCTGGGCGTGCTGAACCAGGCCATCGACGTGCCCGACGAGATGGCTCCGACGGCGCCTCGCGTGCTCACGGTGAACATCCCGGTCGACAAGATCGGCGAGCTGATCGGCCCGAAGGGCAAGACGATCAACGGCATCCAGGATCAGACCGGCGCCGACATCTCGATCGACGACGACGGCACCGTCTACATCGGCGCGACCGACGGGCCGGCCGCGGAGGCCGCGCGTGCGCAGGTCAACGCGATCGCCAACCCGCAGAACCCCGAGGTCGGCGAGCAGTACCTCGGCACCGTCGTGAAGAACGCCGCGTTCGGCGCCTTCATCTCGCTGCTCCCGGGCAAGGACGGCCTGCTGCACATCTCCGAGGTGCGCAAGCTCGCCGGCGGCAAGCGGATCGAGAGCGTGGACGACGTGCTCTCCGTCGGTCAGAAGATCCTCGTGAAGATCACGAAGACCGACGACCGCGGCAAGCTCTCGCTCGAGCCTGTGATCGAGGAGCAGGCCGCCGAGGCGGTTGACGCTCCGGCGGCACCCGCAGCGGAGTAATCCGCGCAGCGCGGTGCGCCGCACCCGACGCCCGCCGTCCCGTTTCGGGGCGGCGGGCGTCGTGCGTTGCGCGTTCGGCTCTCTCATGAAATGCGACACGATGTGCGGGCATCAACGCCCCGGGGCCGGACTTCCTGTCGCATCTCGGGAGTGCGCACGCGCCGCGACGGTCGCAGGTCGGGAGCGCGCGCACCGCGACGACGGTCCGCGTCCTGATCCGGGCGGATGCAGGGAGCGGTTCACCGGTTCAGCGGGCGTTCCTCGCGGCGGTCGCCTGCGCGATGCGCGCGGTGAGGATCCGGATCATCTCGGCCGGGTGACGCAGATCGTGCGCGGTCACCCGGATCACCGCCCACCCCGCGTCCTCCATAGCGCGTACTCGGGTCACGTCGACGCGGGCCTGCCGCAGCGCATCACCGCCCACGAAGTGGTGCGCGCCTTCGTACTCGATCGAGATCCGCACCGCAGCCAGCGCGGCGGGCGTCGCGGCGGGCGGGTCGTATCGCCCCGGACCGGACACGATCCAGTCGCCCGCGGCGAGGAGCTCCTCGCGCGTGGCGACCTGCGCGAGGAGGCACCAGGCGTCGACGACGCTCGGAAGCCACGGCGGTCGATCGGGAACACGCTCGAGCGTTCCGGGCCGGAGCTGGTGGCCGGCGGTCTCCGGTCGCCGAAGGGGCCGCGACGGGCGCACCGCGCCGCATGTCCACTCCGTGGACGGGGCGCTTGACATCGGCCGAGTAGAGGCGCCAGCGGGGTGTTCCGGCTGAGAGGAGATCGCCGACGCGCGTGGGCGAGGCGTCGAGCAGGGGGAGTGGGGAGTGGGGAGAGCGGACGCATCGCACCAGCATGGCGGTGCGGGCGTGTTCCTGCACACGTTATCCACAGGGGAGCGCTGCTGCATCGTCGTGGACCCCGCCGCCCGAATTTCGCGACGGAAGGTACGCGCATCACGGCGCGATGCTCGGAGTTCTTGTCGCATCTCCGTCTGGGCGAGCCGGCGGGGGCCGCGCGGGCCGTCCGTCCGCCCCGGAAGCTCCGAGCCGCGAGGCCCTAGGCTGAGGGCATGCGCGAACCCATAGCCCTGCCCCTCGACCAGCCCGAACTGACCGCTGATCTGGGCGGCGGGCTCGTCAGGCGCACCGTCCACCCCAGCGGCCTGCGCGTGCTGACCGAGCGCATGCCGGGGGCGCGAAGCGCGTCGATCGGATTCTGGATCGGCGTGGGCTCGCGCGACGAGCAGGCGGAGCGCCCGGACGCCCCCGGCAGCCTCGGGTCCACCCACTTCCTCGAGCACCTGCTGTTCAAGGGCACCCCGACGCGCGACGCGTTCTCGATCGCGACCGAGTTCGACCGCATCGGCGCCGAGCACAACGCGCTCACCGCGAAGGAGTACACCTGCTACCACGCGAAGGTGCGCGATGCCGACCTCGAGGTCGCGGTGACGATGCTGAGCGACATGGTCGCGAACTCGGTGCTCGACGCCGACGAGTTCGAGACGGAGCGCGGCGTGATCCTCGAGGAGCTGGCGATGGCCGCCGACGATCTCGCCGACGTCGCCAACGAGCGCTTCTTCGAGGCCGTGCTCGGGGAGCACCCGCTCGGGCGGCCGATCGGCGGCTGGCCGGAGACGATCACGGAGGCCCGTCGGGCCGACGTCGATCGCCACTACCGCGATCGCTACGATCCCTCGACGCTGGTGGTGACCGCGGCGGGGGCGGTCGACCACGACCGGCTCGTGGCCCAGGTGCTCGCCGCGCTGAACGCCTCGCCGGAGGAGCGCTGGCACACCGACGGCGCCGCCGCCCCCGTGCGGCGGGAGCAGGTGGTCGACGCGTCGCCGGCGGGTGCGGAGGCTCCCGGACGCGCCTCCCTCGACTCGCCGCTCGAGCGGGAGCCGCGCGTGCGGATCACCGAGCGCCCCTCCGAGCAGGTCAATCTGCTGATCGGCACGCACGGCTTCAGCGCCGGCGACCCGCGCCGCTTCGCCTACGGGATCATGAACTCGGTGCTCGGCGGCGGCATGTCGAGCCGGCTGTTCCAGGAGATCCGCGAGAAGCGGGGTCTCGCGTACACGGCGTACTCCTTCGGCGCGAGTTACTCCGACTCCGGCGTGTTCGCGATGTACGCCGGCACCGCCCCCGAGAAGGCGGCGGACGTCATCGAGCTCAGCCGGGTGGAGCTGCGCAGGCTCGCCGACACCGAGATCTCGGGCGAAGAGCTCGAGCGGGCGCTCGGTCAGATCGCGGGTTCCACGGCGCTCGCGCTCGAGGACTCGGACACCCGGATGGGCCGCCTCGCTCGCGCTGAGCTCGGCAGCGGCGAGCTCTTCGATCTCGACGCCTCGCTCGAGCGCTTCGCCGCGGTGACGCCCGAGCACATCCGCGAGGTGGCGGCGACGCTCGCCGCCCGCCCGCTCACGGTGGTCGCGGTGGGGGAGGCCTCGCGATCCTCGCTCGAATCGAGCGACTGACCGCCGAACGGTACCCTGGACCCATGACGAATCGTGTAGCGGTCTCGGGGTCGACCGGCCGACTGGGAGCCCTCGTGTGCGAGGTCGTGGAGCAGCATCCCGACTTCGAGCTGGTCGCGCGGCTGCGCAGCACGTCGGGGCCCGAGGAGGGCGCCGACGCCGACATCGTGATCGACGTGAGCCGCCCCGACGCCTCCCCGGGGATCGTGGATCGCGCGCTCGCCCGCGGGCAGCAGGTGGTCGTGGGTACGAGCGGATGGTCGGCCGCGCTGCTCGCCGAGCTCTCCGCCGAGCTGGAGCGCACGCCGGAGCGCGGCGTGATCGTCGTGCCGAACTTCTCGCTGGGCTCGGTGCTCGGCACCGCGCTCGCGCGCATCGCCGCGCCGTACTTCGACGCCGTCGAGGTGGTCGAGGCGCACCACCCCGGCAAGGTCGATTCGCCGAGCGGCACTGCGGTGCGCACCGCCGAGCTCATGGCTGAGGCCCGCGGCGGCCGCCCGGTCGAGGCCCCGTTCGCGGAGCAGCCGGCGCGCGGTGAGCTCGTCGCGGGAATCCCAGTGCACAGCCTGCGGCTGGCGGGCGTGGTCGCGAAGCAGGAGGTGCGCTTCGGCGGGCCGGGCGAGGTGCTCACGCTCACGCACGACACGCACTCGAACGAGGCGTACCGCGCAGGCGTGCGGGCGGCGCTCGAAGCGGCTCCCGCGGCGCGCGGGCTCACGGTGGGGCTCGATGCGCTGCTCGGCCTGAACGGCGCGGCGCTCGACGGCGGCGCGCGATGAGCGCTCGCACGCGCGCCATCGTCGGCGTCGCGATCATGAGCGCCGTACTGGTGCTGTACTTCGTCTTCGTCGGCATCCGAGCGGTCGCGCTGCTCGGCTCGGGAGACCTCATCGCGATCCTCATGGGCGTCGCCATGCTGGTGCTGCCGCTCATCGGTGCGTGGGCGCTCCTGCGCGAGATCATGTTCGGCAGTCAGGCCACGCGGCTGGCGGGCCGGCTGGAGGCGGAGGGCGCGCTGCCCGAGGAGCCCGTGTCGGCCCGCCCGTCGGGTCGCCCGGATCGCGCCGATGCCGACGCCGCGTTCCCGAAGTACCGCGACGAGGTCGAGGCGCAGCCGGAGTCGTGGCGCGCGTGGATGCGCCTCGGAATTGTCTACGACGCGTGCGGCGATCGGAAGCGGGCGCGCGGTGCGATTCGTCACGCGATCGCCTGCGAACGGCAGGATCTTCGGTCGTAGCCCGGGCGATTCGTGAATCGCGCGCCGCATGCATAGAATCGATGCCCGGGCCGCCACGTCCGGAGCTTTCTGGAACATGCGATCGACGACCCAGTCTGGAAAGGTGACATGGCGAAGTACGACCTCAACGCGCCCGAGCCCGCGACGCGGACGCTCGATTCCGTCAGCGGCATCAGCAAGAAGGGGCTGCCGTCGGGCACGGTCGGAGTGCTCGGCGCCCTGGTCATCGGCCTCTCGGTGTGCGCCCCGGCGTACACGCTCACGGCAGCCGTGGGCCCGGCGGCGAGCGAGGTCGGCTATCAGACCCCCGCGATCTTCCTCATGGGCTTCATCCCGATGCTGCTCGTCGCGCTCGGGTACCGCGCGCTGAACTCCGCGATGCCCGACTCGGGAACCTCCTTCACGTGGGCGACCCGCGCCTTCGGGCCGTGGATCGGCTGGATGGCGGGCTGGGGCCTCATCGCCGCCACCGTGCTCGTGCTGTCGAACCTGGCGGGCATCGCCGTCGAGTTCCTGTTCCAGTCGATCAGCATCATGGCGAACGATCCGTCGATCGCCGACATCGCGGACAACAAGTTCATCAACATCGCGGTCTGCCTCGGGTTCATGGCGCTCGCCACGTTCATCTCCTACCGCGGCATGACGTCGACGAAGGTGTTCCAGTACATCACCGTCGTCTTCCAGATGGGCGTCATGGTGTGGTTCATCATCGCCATGTTCGTTGGCGCGGGCGACCCCGCGAACGCCGAGGGCGCCATGCCCGAGCTGTCGTGGTTCAACCCCTTCGAGGTGAGCAGCTTCAGCGCTTTCGCCGCGGGCATCGCGGTCTCGATCTTCGTCTACTGGGGCTGGGACACCGTGCTCACGATGGGCGAGGAGACGAAGCCGTCGAAGGGCCGGCTCTCCACGGAGAGCAAGGCCGCGATGATCCTCGTCGCCATCCTCGTCGTGCTCTACGTCGGCACGGCGACCGCGACGGTCGCCTTCGCGGGCATCGGCGACGGGCCGACGGGCCTCGGCAACTCCGCCATCGTCGAGAACGTGTTCGCGGCGCTCGCGCACCCCGTGATGGGGCCCGCCGCGATCCTGCTGTCGCTCGCCATCCTGGTCAGCGCCATGGCCTCGATCAACTCGACCGCCATCTCGCCCGCCCGCACCCTGCTCGCGATGGCGCACTACCGGGCGCTGCCCGCGGCGATCAAGCGCGTCCACCCGAAGTTCAAGTCGCCGCACGTCGCCCTCATGCTCTCCTCGATCGTGGCGTCGGTCTTCTACGCCGTGATGCGGTTCGTCAGCGAGGACGTGCTGTGGGACACCATCACCGCGCTCGGCATGATGGTGTGCTTCTACTACGGCATCACCGCTCTCGCGAGCCCCTGGTACTTCCGCAGGACCGCGGTGCGCGAGGGCGTCGGATCGATCATCTCGAAGATCGTGCTTCCGGGGCTCGGCGGCGTGCTGCTGCTGATCGTGTTCGTGAAGACCACGATCGACTCGATGAGCCCCGATGCGGGATCGGGCAGCAATATCGCGGGCGTCGGCCTCGTCGGCATCATCGGCGTCGGCGTGCTCGGCATCGGCGTGGTGCTGATGCTCCTGCAGGCGAAGGCCTCGCCCGAGTTCTTCTCGGGGCGCGTACTGGCGCGCGTCGACGCCTCGGAGGACACCTCGGCGATGCCGGTGTTTGACGACGGCCTCGGCTCGTAGCCCGCGCCGCCGTGCACCTCGGCGTTCCCGGAGCGGGCCGCGGTAGACTCGGGCCCGTGAGTGCGAACGCGATCCCGACCCCGTACGAAGACCTGCTGCGAGAGGTGTACGAGCACGGCACCGCGAAATCGGATCGCACGGGTACGGGAACGCGGAGCCTCTTCGGGCGGCAGATCCGCTTCGACCTGGCCGAGTCGTTCCCGCTCATCACGACGAAGCGGGTGCACTTCAAGTCGCTCGCCGTCGAGCTGCTCTGGTTTCTGCGCGGCGAGGGCAACACCGCCTTTCTGAAGGAGCACGACGTCACCATCTGGGACGAGTGGGCCGACGAGCAGGGCGACCTGGGGCCCGTGTACGGGGTGCAGTGGCGATCGTGGCCGACGCCGTCGGGCGGTCACATCGACCAGATCGCCCGCGTGATCGAGCAGCTGCGGGAGAACCCCGATTCGCGCCGCATCATTGTCTCCGCCTGGAACGTCGCCGACCTCGACGACATGGCGCTCGCGCCCTGCCACGCGTTCTTCCAGTTCTACGTGGCCGACGGCAGGCTCTCGTGCCAGCTGTACCAGCGGTCGGCAGACATGTTCCTGGGCGTGCCCTTCAACATCGCCTCGTACGCGCTGCTCACCCTCATGGTCGCCCAGCAGACGGGGCTCGAGCCGGGGGAGTTCATCTGGACCGGCGGCGACTGCCACATCTACGACAACCACGTCGAGCAGGTCGAGCGTCAGCTCGCCCGCGATCCGTTCCCGTACCCGAGCATCGAGATCCGCAAGGCCGATTCGATCTTCGCCTACGAGCTCGACGACTTCTCCGTCGTCGACTACCAGCACCATCCCGGCATCAAGGCGCCGGTGGCGGTGTGATGTGATCCTCGGAATGATCTGGGCCGAGGCCCGCGGGGGAGCCATCGGCCGCGGCGGCGACATGCCGTGGCGCCTGCCGGAGGACGCGGCGTTCTTCAAAGAGCGGACCCTCGGCGCGCCGGTGGTCATGGGTCGCAGCACCTGGGAGTCGCTGCCGGAGCGCTTCCGGCCGCTGCCGGGGCGCGAGAACGTCGTGATCACGCGCGACGCCGACTACGACGCGCCCGGGGCGACGGTGGAGCCGAGCCTCGAATCGGCGCTCGCGGCGCTCGGCGAGCGCACGGGAGTCGAGGATCGCGTCTGGATCATGGGCGGCGGCCGACTCTACCGCGCCGCGATGCCGTATGCCGACGAACTCGTCGTGACCCGCATCGAACTCGATGTGCCCGACGCCGACACCTTCGCGCCGCAGATCGGGCCGGAGTGGACGCTCGTCGATGCGGGCACGCCCGAGACCTCGCGGACGGGGCTCGTGTACCGCTTCGAGCGGTGGCGCACGGAGGCTCCGAGAGAGAACGTCCGGTAGCCTAGTCACGTGGCACACCCAGAGAATCCTTTCGGTCAGGTCCTCGTCGCACTCATCACGCCGTTCCACGCCGATGGTGAAGTCGATTGGGCTGCGACCGAGAAGCACATCGACGACTGCATCTCGAGCGGCGCGGACGGCATCGTGGTCACCGGTACGACCGGTGAGACGAGCACGCTGACCGACCCGGAGAAGCTGAAGCTCGTCGAGGTCGCGAAGTCGGTCTCGGGCGGCCGTGCCAAGATCATCACGGGCGGCGGCTCGAACGAGACGGCCCACGCGATCGAGCTCTACCGCGCCAGTGAGCGCGCGGGGGCCGACGGCGTGATGATCGTCACTCCGTACTACAACAAGCCGACCCAGGCCGGCCTCCTCACGCACTTCCGCATGGTGGCGGACGCGACCGATCTGCCCGTCATCCTGTACGACATTCCGGGCCGCACGGGCGTGCCGATCACGTACGAGACGCTGCTGCGGCTCGCCAAGCACCCGAACATCCTCGCCGTGAAAGACGCGAAGGGCGACTTCAGCGAGGTCAGCCGCGTGCTGAACCAGACCGACCTGATGTACTTCTCGGGCGACGACGCGAACGTGCTGCCGCACCTGTCGATCGGCGCGACCGGCCTCATCGGGGTGACCGCGAACATCGCGGCCGCTCCGTACCGGGCGATCATCGACGCCGTCAACGCAGGAGACCTCCATACGGCCCGCGACGTGCATCAGCGGCTCGAGCCGCTGGTGCGCGCCGTCATGACGCACGTTCCCGGCACCGTCGCCGCCAAGTACATCCTCCACGGTCTCGGACGGATCGGCAGCCCGCGCGTGCGACTGCCGCTCGTCGGGCCGGAGGAGTGGGAGGCCGCCCTCATCGAGGACGAGCTCGCCCTCATCACCGATGCCCCCGGCATCGATCTCTCGAACTTCAGGCCGGACCGCAACGCGGCTGCCGGCGGTGCCCTGCCCCGGATCGCAGGCACCACCCGCCAATAACAGGAGGCTCAGTGCCCAACCCCGTAATCACCCCGCCCGCGCTCGAATCGGGCACCCTTCGCATCACGCCGCTCGGCGGCCTCGGCGAGGTGGGCCGCAACATGACGGTCTACGAGATCGACGGCAAGCTGCTCGTCGTCGACTGCGGCGTGCTCTTCCCCGAGGAGCACCAGCCGGGCGTCGACGTGATCCTGCCCGACATCTCGAAGATCGAGCATCGCCTCGGCGACATCGTCGCCGTGGTGCTCACGCACGGCCACGAAGACCACATCGGCGCGGTGCCGTACCTGCTGAAGCGGCGCGAGAACATCCCGCTCATCGGCTCGAAGCTGACGCTCGCGTTCGTCGAGGCGAAGCTCAAGGAGCACCGCATCCGCCCCGAGACGCGCGTCGTCGCCGAGGGCGACCGCATCACGACCGGTCCGTTCGACCTCGAGTTCATCGCGGTGAACCACTCGATCCCCGATGCGCTCGCCGTGGCCATCCGCACCGACGCCGGGCTGGTCATCGGCACCGGCGACTTCAAGATGGATCAGCTGCCGCTCGACGGCCGCATCACCGATCTGCGCGCCTTCGCCCGTCTCGGCGAAGAGGGCGTCGACCTCTTCATGACCGACTCGACCAACGCCGAGGTGCCCGGCTTCACGGCCCTCGAGAAGGACATCGGGCCGGTGCTCGAGCGCGTCATCGAGAAGGCGCCCGGCAAGGTGGTGGTCGCGAGCTTCTCGAGCCACGTGCACCGCGTGCAGCAGGTGCTCGACGCCGCGCAGAAGAACGGGCGCCGCGTCGTGCTGCTCGGCCGCTCCATGGTGCGCAACATGAAGATCGCCTCCGATCTCGGGTACCTGACCGTTCCCGAGGGCGTGCTCGTCGACCTGAAGAAGAGCGGCGACATCCCCGACGACCGCATCGTGTACATGTCGACCGGTTCGCAGGGCGAGCCGATGGCGGTGCTCGCGCGCATGGTGAACCAGGAGCACCAGGTCGAGATCGGCGCGAACGACACCGTGATCCTCGCGTCGAGCCTCATCCCGGGCAACGAGAACTCGGTCTACCGCATCATCAACGGCCTCATGAAGCTCGGCGCGAACGTCGTGCACAAGGGCAACGCCAAGGTGCACGTCTCGGGTCACGCCTCCGCGGGCGAGCTCATGTACTGCTACAACATCGTGCGCCCGAAGAACGTGATGCCGATCCACGGCGAGTACCGTCACCTCATCGCGAACGCGGGTGTCGCCATCCAGACCGGTGTGCCGCAGAACCGCACGATCATCGCCGAGAACGGCACGGTCGTCGATCTCGCCGACGGCGTCGCCCGCAAGGTCGGCCAGCTCGAGATCGACTTCATCTACGTCGACGGCAAGAGCGTCGGCCGCGTCACCGACGAGGACCTGCGGGATCGCCGCACGCTCGCCGAGGAGGGGTTCATCTCGGTCATCACGGTCGTCGAGACGAGCCTCGGGCAGATCATCTCGGGCCCCGAGGTGCACGCCAAGGGCGTCGCGGAGGACGACCGGGTCTTCGACAAGATCAAGCCGCAGATCGCCGACGCCCTCGAGCAGGCGATGAAGGACGGCGTGACCGACCCCCATGCGCTGCAGCAGATCACCCGGCGCACCGTGGGCCGCTGGGTGGGCACGAAGCTGCGCCGGAAGTCGATGATCGTCCCTGTCGTGGTCGTGGTGTAGCTCGTGACGACCGGTTCGGCTTCGGCCGTCGCCCGGTTCGCCTCCGACGCGGAGCGCGCGGAGTGGAATGCGCGCATCGCCGCGAACCCGGGCGGCGGAGAGGTGTGGGCGGGCGAGCAGTACCTCGACGTCAAGCGCGCCGAGAACGGGTACCGCGACTTCCGCGTCATCGTGGAGCGCGGTGCACGCCCGCCCATCGCCGTCGGCGTGCTCGCGAAGCGCGCGCCGCTGCTCGGCTGGTGGTGGCATCTGCCCGCGGGGCCCGCGGGCGCGGACGCCGCGGAGGTGCTCGAGACGGCTGCGGCCGTCGCCGCGCTCGCGCGGGCCTCCGGCGCCTTCCTCCTCAAGATCGAGCCGCGGATCGGCCGCGAGGCGATCCCCGACATCCACGAGGCCGGCTACCGCGACGCCGTGCGCATCATTCCGAACCCCTCGACGGTGCTCGTCGACGTCTCCGGTTCGGAGGACGAGGTGTTCGCGCGGATCGGCAAGAAGGCGCGCAACGCGATCAACCGGGCTCGGCGGGATGGCATCTCGGTGTCGCGGGTCGAGCCCACCGCCGAGCACAGCGCCCAGCTCTTCGGGCTGCTGCAGGAGACCGCCGAGGGGCGGTTCGTGCTGCGCTCGGAGCGGTACTACCGCGAGTTCTGGCAGCGCTTCTCGCAAGCCGGCGTCGGGCAGATGTTCCTCGCGCACCGCGACGGTGCGCTCGTCGCCGGAGCGTACGCGATGGCGCTCGGCGCGAAGACGACGTACAAGGACGGTGCCTCCATGCGGGCGAAGACGGCCTACGGGGCCTCGCACGCGCTGCAGTGGGAGGTCATGCGCTGGGCGAACGAGCGCGGCGCCCTCGTGCACGACCTGTGCGGCGCGCCGCCCTCGGATCGCGCCGACGATCGCGAGCACCCGCTGTTCGGCGTGGGGCAGTTCAAGCGCTCGTTCTCGCCGCAGATCGTCGACTACGCCGGTGCGTTCGACCTGCCGCTGCGCCCGCTGGCGTACCGCATCTGGGAGGTCGCGGGCGATCGGATCGCGCGACGCGTCTCACTCGCCGTTCGGAAGGACCCCTACTACTGATGGCCGCCGGACTCATCCGCGCGAGCGCCGTCATGGCGTCGGGCACGATCGTCTCGCGCGTGCTCGGCCTCGCGAAGGCCATGCTGCTCGCCTACGCCATCGGCTCGGTCGGGGCGCGCTCGGCCGACGCGTTCGCGAACGGCAACCTGCTGCCGAACACCGTCTACATGATCCTCATCGGCGGCGTGCTCAACGCCGTGCTGGTGCCGCAGATCGTCAAGGCCGCTCAGAACAGCGACGGGGGAGCGGGGTACATCAACAAGATCCTCACCCTCGTCACGACCGCGCTCGTGGTGATCACGGGCCTCGCGATGGCGGCGGCCCCGTGGATCGTGCGGATCACCGTGGAGGGCTGGGGCGAGGATCAGCT
This sequence comes from Leucobacter chromiiresistens, assembly GCF_900102345.1. Classification (NCBI taxonomy): domain Bacteria; kingdom Bacillati; phylum Actinomycetota; class Actinomycetes; order Micrococcales; family Microbacteriaceae; genus Leucobacter; species Leucobacter chromiiresistens. The sequence goes on from NZ_FNKB01000002.1 coordinate 381,751, forward strand.
CGCGCTCGCCACGGCGTTCGCGTACTGGTGCATGCCCCAGGTCGTCTTCTACGGCATCTACACCGTCATGGGCGAGGTGCTGAATGCCCGCAGCCGGTTCGGCCCCTTCACGTGGGCTCCCGTGCTCAACAACCTGATCGCGATCGGCGGCATTCTCGTCTTCATCGCGATGTTCGGCGCCGACCCTGAGGGGCGTCTCGCGGTGACGGGGTGGACGCCCGAGATGATCGCCGTGCTGGGCGGCAGCGCGACGCTCGGCATCGTGGCGCAGGCGCTCATCCTCTTCGTGTCGTGGCGCAACGCGGGCATCCGCTTCCGGCCAGACTTCGCCTGGCGCGGCGTGGGCCTCGGCCACACCGCCCGCCTCGCGACGTGGACGCTCGCAATGGTCGTGGTGATGCAGGTCGGCGGCATCGTGACGAACCGCATCGTCGCGATCGGCTCGGGGGAGGGGCCGTCCACGAGCGCGATGCAGAACGTCTGGCTCATCTTCATGATGCCGCACTCCGTGATCGCGGTATCGCTCGCGACCGCCTACTTCACCCGGTTGGCGGAGTGGGGGCAGTCCGGCCGCATGACCGAGTTCCGGAGCGACCTCTCGGCGTCGCTGCGGCAGATCGCGCTCGTCATGGTCTACGCCGCCGTGATCCTCGTCACCGCGGCGCCCTTCGTCGGCCGCATCATCAACTTCGGGGCGCTGCCCGAGCAGGTCGACATGTTCGCCGAGGCCCTCGTCGCCTACGCGGCGAGCCTCGCGGCCTACAGCTTCCTGTTCGTCGTGCAGCGCGCCTTCTACGCGCTCTCCGACACGCGGACGCCGTTCGTGTTCACCACGATCCAGATGGTGCTCGTCATGGCGCTCTCCCTGCTGCTGCCCGTGCTCGTCGCCCCCCGCCACATCGGCGTCTCGTTCGCGGTGATCTGGTCGTTCGCCACGATCGTCGAGGCGCTGATCGCGACCTGGCTGCTCCGGCGCAAGATCGGCTCCATCGACGGGCGGCGAGTGGCGCAGAGCCTGACGAAGTACCTCATCGCCGCCGTTCCCGCCCTCGCCGTCGGCCTGCTCGCGACGCACCTCGGGCGCCTCATCGCGCCCGAGTTCGGCGTCTGGCAGGCGCTCCCGTTCGCGGTCGTCGAGGCCGTCGTCGTCGGCGTCGTCTATCTGCTGGTGCTCCGCCTGCTCCGATCCTCTGAGGTGTCGGACATCGTCGGCACGCTCACCCGAACTCTCGGAAGGACCCGTTCGTGACCTCCCTCACCGTGACCCCCTGCACCGACCGCGCCGAGTGGGATGCCACCGTCGAGCGGCTCGGCGGCCACCCGCTGCAGCTGTGGGGCTGGGGCGACGTGAAGTCGGCCCACCGATGGTCGGCCGAGCGCGTGCTCGTGCGCTCGGGCGCCGGCGCCGACGCGCCCGTGGTGGGCGCCTGCCAGCTCCTCACCCGAACGCTGCCCGGCCCGATCGGCGACTTCGTCTACGCGCCTCGCGGCCCCGTGCTCGCGCGCGACGCCGAGGCGCCGGAGCGGCCCGCCGCCGCGCCGGCACCTTCCGCCGTCGCCGATGCCGTCGCCGACTACGTGCACGGCTCTCGGCGTGCGGTGGCGCTCTCGGTGGAGCCCGACGAGGACGCGGGCGCGTTCGCCCTCACGCCCCGCTGGCGCCGCGCCGAGACGCCCGTGCTGCCGGCGCGCACGCTGATCCTGGATCTGCGGCGGTCGGAGGAGGAACTGCTCGCGGACATGTCGAAGAAGCACCGGCAGTACATCCGGAAGTCGGGCCGGGAGGACGCCCTGCAGATCCGCCCGGTCGAGACGCTCGAGCAGCTCGACGCCTGCCTCGAGGTGTACCGCGAGACGAGCGAGCGCGCCGATTTCGGGCTGCACGAGGACTCCTACTACCAAGACGTGTTCACCATGCTCGGAGACGACGCCCCGGTCTGGGCGGCGTACGCCGAGGGCCGCCCGGTGGCGTTCCTCTTCATGGCGAAGTCGCGCCGCACCGCGTTCGAGCTGTACGGCGGGATGGACGAGACGGGGCAGCGCCTGCGCGCCAACTACGCGCTCAAGTGGCACGTCATCAGGCTCATGAAGTCGATCGGGATCGAGCGGTACGACTTCGGCGGCCTCATCAACGACGGCGTGACCACCTTCAAGACGGGCTTCGCGTCGCACGAGAACCTGCTCGCGGGCAGCTGGGACCGCCCGGGCCCGGGGTACGCGCTGTGGTCGAAGGGCCTGCCGCTCGCGAAGCGCGCGGTTCGGGCGCTGCGCCGACGCTAGGGGCTCCGCCGGTCGCCTCCGGGCCCGGCGATTCGCGCGGGCGCGGAGCGTCAACTCGCCATTGTCGGCGGTCGAACGTACCCTCGTACCATGGCCAGTAAAGCTTCGTCGCGCCAGCACACGGGAAAGGCCGCGACTCGGGGTTCCCGTTCAGCGGATACCCGAGCGACCGCGAAAACGAAGGTGCTCGCCGAACCGGAGGCTACGGACGGCGTCGTCGTGCGCGCCTGGAACGGATTGGCGCACGCCGTCGGGGCCGCGGCCCGCGCCTTCCGCGTCGAGCCGCTCGCGCCCGAGGATCGTCGTGACGGCGTGCCCCTGCTCCTCGTGCTGCTCGCGATCGCCGGAGCGGTGATCGAGTGGTTCTTCATCGGGCAGACGTTCGCCGTGACCCTCGATGCGTGGTCGTTCGGCGGGCTCTTCGGGCGGGTCGCCTTCGGTCTGCCGATCATCATGGCGGGCTTCGCGCTCTGGCTCTTCAACCATCCGTCGAGCGTGCACGACAACCGGCGCATCGCGACGGGGCTCACGCTCGCCGTGCTCTCGGCAGCCGGTCTGTGCCACCTGTACGGCGGCATGCCGAACCCCTGGGAGAACCCGGAGCAGCTGAGCGCTGCGGGCGGCGTCTTCGGCTGGCTGGTGGGTGGGGCGCTCAAGTACCTCACGATGTGGGTCGCGGTGCCGCTGCTCTCGATCCTGATCCTCATGTCGCTGCTCATCGTCTTGAAGACGCCGCCCTCGCGCATCGCCCGACGCGTGCGCGAGGCGTACGCGTTCCTCTTCGGCGTGAGTGCGGAGGGCGAGCATGATGCCGCGCCCGCGACCGCGCCGAAGCGCAGCCGCAAGCAGGAGCGGGCCGAGCAGCAGGCGCTCTTCGACCTTGAGCAGCAGGAGGGCGACGGCGACGCGGTGCCCTGGTGGCGTCGCAACGCCTCCGGCCGGGAGGAGGACCCGGAGTACGCGGCCGACCGCTCCGGCCTCGATGCCGCACTCGGCGGCTCCGCACTCGGCGGCACCGCGCCTGAGGCGGAGAAGAACGGCGCGTTCGAATCCGCGCTCGCCCCCGAGCCGGCGACCGGCGTGTTCCCCTCAGACCTCTTCGACGAGCTCGAGCAGGCCGAAGCAGCCGTGCAGGCGACGGCGACCGGACCGGCGTCGGGGCTCGGCGACGACTCCTGGGACGACTTCGCGGCCGCCGCTCCCGAACCGCCCGCGGAGGAGCCGGCCGCACCTGCGGCGGCCTCGGAGCCCTTCGTCGTCGCGCCGCCGCACAGCCCCGCCGACCAGGCCGCGTACCGCCTGCCCGACCAGAACGCGCTCTCGGCCGGCGACGCCCCGAAGACGCATACGGAGGCGAACGACCTCATCACGGCCGCGATCGCGCGGGTCTTCGAGGAGTTCAAGGTCGATGCCCGGGTCTCGGGCTTCTCACGCGGCCCGACCGTGACGCAGTACGAAGTCGAGCTCGGCCCCGGCGTCAAGGTGGAGAAGGTCACCGCGCTCTCGAAGAATCTCTCCTACGCCGTCGCCTCGAACGAGGTGCGCATCCTCTCCCCGATCCCCGGGCGGAGCGCAATCGGCATCGAGATTCCGAACCAGGACCGCGAGAACGTCGCGCTGGGCGACGTGCTGCGTTCGAGCAAGGCGCAGCGCAGCCCGCACCCGATGACCATCGGCGTGGGCAAGGACGTCAAGGGCGGCTTCGTCGTGGCGAACCTCGCGAAGATGCCCCACCTGCTCGTCGCCGGTGCCACCGGCTCGGGCAAGTCGAGCTTCATCAACTCCATGATCACCAGCATCCTCATGCGGGCGACGCCCTCCGAGGTGCGCATGGTGCTCGTCGACCCGAAGCGCGTCGAGCTCACCGTCTACCAGGGCGTGCCGCACCTCATCACGCCCATCATCACGAACCCCAAGAAGGCGGCCGAAGCGCTGCAGTGGGTCGTGAAGGAGATGGACATGCGCTACGACGACCTCGCGAGCTTCGGCTTCCGCCACATCGACGACTTCAACGAGGCCGTGCGGTCGGGCGGCATCGTGCTCCCCGAGGGCAGCCAGCGCGTGCTGAAGCCCTACCCCTACCTGCTCGTGGTGGTCGACGAGCTGGCGGACCTCATGCTCATCGCCCCCCGGGACGTCGAGGACTCGATCCAGCGCATCACGCAGCTGGCCCGCGCCGCCGGCATCCACCTGGTGCTCGCGACGCAGCGTCCCTCGGTGAACGTTGTGACCGGCGTGATCAAGTCGAACGTGCCGAGCCGCTACGCGTTCGCCGTCGCGTCCGGCACGGACTCGCGCGTCATCCTCGACGAGGTGGGCGCGGAGCGGCTCATCGGGCAGGGCGACGGCCTGCTCCTGCTGAACGGCGAATCGTCGCCGGTGCGCGTGCAGGGCGCGTGGGTCGGGGAGGCGGAGATCGCGCAGGTGGTCGCACACGTCAAGGCTCAAGCGCAGCCCGAGTACCGCGCGGACGTGGCGCAGGCGGTCGAGAAGAAGGAGATCGACGAAGACATCGGCGACGATCTCGAGGTGCTGATCGCGGCCATCGAACTCGTCGTCTCCTCGCAGTTCGGCTCGACCTCGATGCTGCAGCGCAAGCTGCGCGTCGGCTTCGCGAAGGCGGGCAGGTTGATGGACCTGATGGAGTCGCGCGACATCGTCGGACCGTCGGAGGGATCGAAAGCCCGCGACGTGCTCGTCAGCCCTGAGCAGCTGCCCGAAGTGCTCGCGCGCATCGGCGGCGGCCCGGCCCCCGCCGCACCCGCGTTCGAGTCCCCGCGCCCGCAGCCGCCGAGCGCCGGCGCACCGGGCTCCTCCGCATCCGTGGCGAGCGGCGCGGCGGGCCTCGCCTCCGGAGGCGCCGCCTCCGCTCCGAGCACCGGCGGCGACGCGGAGACGGACGTCATCGATCCGTTCGACGCATCGCTCGGAACCGCCGACCCCCGGTACGACGACCCGATCGCCCAGCACCAGGCGAGCCTCGAAGAGGTCGAGAGCGACGGCGACGAGGACGCGTGGCAGCTCACCGGGCGGGACTGACCCGAAACGCTTCGGACCGATGCCGGACCGAAATCCGAGTGGCGCGGAGCCCCCGCGCCGATGAAAAGAGGAGACGACGGTGACGCATCCCGACGCGCAGGTGGCCCCCGGTCCGCACGAGCCGCAGGAGCACGACCGCCGGCAGCGCGGCGCCTGGATCTGGGGAGTGACCGCCGCGCTCGCCGTGGTGGTGCTCGGCGCCGCCGGCACGGTGATCGCCGTCGACGCGCAGTCGAATAATCGCGGTGAGGTGCGTGCGATCGCGGCGCAGTACCTCGACGCGGTCGCGGCGGGGCGTCTCGCCGACGCGGAGCAACTCTTCGACGGAGCACCGTCGGCAGGCTCGGGCGAGGCCCCGAGCGCCGACGTGTTCGCCGAGGCGGAGCACATCGCGCACCCCGAGCTCGGGCGCTTCCGCGTCGACTTCGACGCCGGCCGGGCCACCGGCGAGGTCGTCTACGAACTCGACGGCTACCCGTACACCGACCACCTCGAGCTGCGTCGCGACGAGGACGACTCGTGGAGCGTCACCTCGGGGCTGCGATACGACGTGATGCTCGACACGGCCGGAGGCGGAGCGCTCGGGTTGCGCGGAGCCGACGAGCCGTTCCCCGCGGGGGCCGACGTCGTGACCCTTTACGCGGGCCAGTACGCGCTCGAATCGCACAATCCCTACTTCACGACCCTCGACGGGGCCCGATTCCCCGTCACCTCCGCGGGCGACGCGCTCTTCGCCTCCGACTGGGTCGCTCCCGGGCCCGACTACGCCGACGAGGTGCAGCGGAAGGTCGCCGAGGCCTACCGCGAGTGCGCCACGTCGACGGACGTCTGGGAGTTGCAGTCATGCGGCATCGACGTGATGGAGCCGAGCCCGAGGTTCGACCCCGCCGCCCAGGTGGCCGTATCGGTGGAAATGGTGACGCCGCCGCTGGTGAGCAGCGTCGACGAGACCTCGATCTGGATGCAGATCGAGGATCGCGGGGCATTCACGGCGACGTACACCGGCCGCGGCGCCGACGGCCGACCGCTCACCGAAGAGCTCGAGGTGGGCGCCTCCGACGCGGACGTTGAGGTGACGCCGACGACGGACGGGCTCGACGTCGAGATCTACGCCTACTAGGAGCGGGCGGCGGCGCCTCAAGTAGGCTGCTGACATGACCGCCAACGCCCCCGCGCCCGCGGCGCCCAGCAACTGGAACGCCCCCAACGTCATCACGGGGGCGCGCATCCTCGCCACGCCGTTCTTCCTGTGGATGCTGCTCGCCGATGGCGGCACCGACGGCCCCTGGCGGTGGGCGGCGGCCGTGTTCTTCGTGCTCGCGATCGCGACGGACGCGTGGGACGGGCACATCGCACGGTCCCGAGGGCTCATCACGGATCTCGGCAAGCTGCTCGACCCGATCGCCGACAAATTCCTGACCGGCGCAGCGCTGGTCGGCCTCTCGATCCTGGCCGAGCTGCCCTGGTGGGTCACCGTGCTCATCCTCGTGCGCGAGGTCGGCATCACCGTGCACCGTCTGCTCGTCGCCCACGACGTCGTGCTCGCCGCCGCCTGGGCGGGCAAGGTGAAAACCGTGGCGCAGTCCGTCGCGATCACCCTCGCACTGCTGCCGCTCGCCGGTGTCGTGGGATCCGCCGCGCCCCTCGTCGAATGGGTCAACATCATCACGATGACCATCGCCTTCATCCTCACTATCACGAGCGGGCTCGACTACATCGTGGGGTACGCGCGGGCGAGGCGGGCGGCACGGTGACCGCGTCCCGCCGAGCGGAGCTCGCCCGGCGCGTCATCGAGGAGGCGGGCGCGCGCGGGCTCACCCTCGCCGTCGCCGAGTCGCTCACCGGCGGTCTGCTCGCCGATGCCTTCGTCTCGATTCCGGGGGCCTCGCGCGTGCTCGTCGGGGCATCGTCGCCTACGACACCGCGCTCAAGCACTCGCTCCTCGGAGTCGACGACGAGCTCCTGCGCCGGAGCGGCCCCGTCGACGGCGACGTCGCGCGACAGATGGCCGCCGGGGTGCGTCGAGCGTGCGCCGTGCCGCGCAGGGGCTCCGCCGAGGCTCCCACGGCAATCGGCGTCGCCACGACGGGCGTCGCCGGGCCCGATCCCGATCCGCAGACCGGTCAACCCGCCGGAACGGTCTGGGTCGCGGTGAGCGCGGGCGCCGTCGAGCGGCAGCGGCTGCTCGACCTCGACGGCGACCGCGCGACCATTCGCGCGGCAGCCGTCACCGCGGCGATCGAGCTGCTGGTCGAGTGCCTCGAGCCCGGATCGGCCTCATCCGCTCCGTGACCTCGGTACGCTGGGGGCGAATCGATCATCGCAGATCGCGGCGATCCAACTCCGCGAAGGGGAATTGAGAGTGCAGAAGAACAGACGTTGGACTCGCGTGCGCGCCGGTCTCGCGGCAGGATTCGCAGCGACGCTGCTGCTGGGAACCGGAGCGGCGACTGCGGTCATGCCGGCTCAGGCGGAGGGGGAGACGTACGTCATCGCGACGGACACCACCTTCGCGCCGTTCGAGTTCCGCGATCCGTCGACCGGAGACCTCGTCGGCATCGACATGGACCTGATGAACACGATCGCGGAGCGGGAGGGGTTCAGCGTCGACATCCGCTCGCTGGGCTTCCAGGCCGCGCTCTCGGCCGTGCAGTCGGGGCAGGCCGACGGCGTCATCGCCGGCATGTCCATCACGGACGAGCGCAAGGAGATCTTCGACTTCTCCGAGCCGTACTTCGAGTCGGGCGTGCAGATGGCGGTCGCCGCGAACGACGACTCGATCGAGGGCTATGACGACCTCGCGGGTGAGACCGTGGTCGCGAAGTCGGGTTCCGAGGGGCTCGCCGAGGCCGAGAAGCTCGCCGAGGAGTACGGCTTCACGGTGAAGGCGCTCGATCAGTCGGCGACCATGTACGAGTCGGTGAAGAACCAATCGGCGGTCGCAGTGTTCGACGACTACCCGGTGCTGGCCTACGGCATCGACCAGGGCAACGGACTCAAGGTCGTCACCGAGAAGATCCCGGGCGGCGAGTACGGCTTCGCCGTGGCGAAGGGCGAGAACTCGGAGCTGCTGGCGGCGTTCAACGACGGGCTGGCGAAGCTGCAGGCCGACGGCACCTACGACGAGATCCTCGACACGTACCTCGGCGATTCCGAGACCACGCAGGGCGGCGGCAACATCTTCGAGCTCGTGGTCGAGAGCTGGCCGGCGCTCTCCAAGGGCCTCTGGAACACGGTGTCGATCACCGTCGTCTCCTTCATCATCGCCCTCGCGCTCGGGCTCGTGTTCGGGTTCATGAAGATCTCGTCCTCGCGCGTCGTGCGCGGAATCGCCACGGTGTACGTCTCGATCTTCCGCGGCACGCCGATCCTCGTCTGGGCCTTCCTCTTCTACTTCGGGCTGCCGCAGCTCACCGGGGCGCCCGGAAACGTCTTCCTCGCCGGTGTCGCCACGCTCGCGCTCAATGCCGGTGCCTACCTGACCGAGATCGTGCGCGGCGGACTGCAGGCCGTGGATCCGGGGCAGATGGAGGCGGCGCGGTCGCTCGGCCTCGGGTGGGGCGCTCGATGCAGCGCGTCGTCGTGCCGCAGGCAGCCAAGATCTCGATGCCCTCCGTCATCAACCAGCTCGTCATCACGCTGAAGGACTCGTCGCTGCTCCTGACCATCGGCTTCGCGGAGCTCCTCTACCAGGCGCAGCAGATCTATGCGGCGAACTTCCGCACGACGGAGATGCTCATCATCGTCGGAGTGATGTACTTCATCGTCATCACCCTGCTGACCTGGCTTGCGAACATCGTGGATAAGAAGGTGAACAAGTGACCGAGAACACGGCAACGCACACGGGCACTCCGGCGATCGAGGTCGCGGGACTGCGCAAGTCGTTCGGCAGCAACGAGGTGCTCACGGGCATCGACCTCGTCGTGGCGGAGGGGAGGTGGTCTCCGTGATCGGACCCTCGGGATCGGGCAAGTCGACCCTGCTCCGGTGCCTCAACCGCCTCGAGGAGCCGAGCGGGGGCTCGGTCGTGGTGAGCGGCATGGAGCTCACCTCGCAGCAGGCCGACATCAACGTGGTGCGGCAGAACATCGGCATGGTGTTCCAGCACTTCAACCTGTTCCCGAACATGACGGTGCTCGAGAACATCATGCTCGCCCCGGTCGACCTGAAGAAGAAGTCGAAGAACGAGGCCCGCGATGCGGCGCTGTCGCTGCTCGAGCGCGTCGGGCTCTCCGAGAAGGGGGACGCCCGACCGGCGTCGCTCTCGGGCGGGCAGAAGCAGCGCGTCGCGATTGCGCGTGCGCTCGCGATGGAGCCGAAGATCATGCTGTTCGACGAGGCGACGTCGGCGCTCCGACCCCGAGATGGTGGGGGAGGTGCTGCCAGGTGATCCGCGATCTCGCGGCCTCGGGCATGACGATGGTGCTGGTCACCCACGAGATGGGCTTCGCGCGCGAGGTGTGCGATCGCGTCGTGTTCATGGACGGGGGCGCCGTGGTGGAGGAGGGCGCACCCGAGCAGGTGTTCGGCGATCCGCAGCAGGCGCGCACGCGGGAGTTCCTCTCGAAGGTGCTGTGAGCGCC